>NZ_JBHRXE010000004.1:138467-139081 GCF_042648325.1 Paracoccus simplex
GCAGGGCGGCCCCGACCCGGCCGGCCAGCGCCAGGGTGGCCGGGGCCTTGCCGCCCGCAGCGGGCGACCGGCGGCCCCTGGCGTCGATGACCATGGGCGCGCGCAGCCTTGCGCCGCCAAGCCAGACCCCGCCCGGCTCCGGCCGGCCGCTGCCGATCACCAGCCGGGCGCCGGCGGTTTCGGCGCAGCGGCGCAGATGCGCGTCCAGCGCCGCGCGCTCGACCACATGCTCGGCATTGCTTTCGCTGATCCCGGCCCAGTCCACCTGCCGCCGCAGCGGGCCTGTAATGGCGTCGAACCCGTCAAGCAGGCCCTGGCCGGCCAGCCAGCGATGCAGGCGCGGGCTGAGCCCCTCGAGCCGCGGCCGGCCGCGGCCGGGATCGACCAGCAGCACGCGCAGCCCGTCGCGCGCGGCGAGCCAGGCCGAAACCGCACCCGCCGGCCCGCCGCCCAGCACGATCAGATCGGCATCCGTGCCCATGCGCTTCCCCTTTCGGTCGCCCGCCTAACCGGCAGTCTGCGCCCGCTTGCGGCCTGCGAACCTGACATTTGCGGCCAAAGCCGCGCGGCGCGGCGATCTGCCGCGACTCTGGCCGGGAATGACAAGAATCCTG
>NZ_JBHRXE010000004.1:139108-169265 GCF_042648325.1 Paracoccus simplex
CGCAATCGGGCCATCCATCCCGACGAGCCAGAGGAAGCCGCCAGATGAAGCCACTTACCCGAACCGCGCTGGTCTCTGTCGCCGCCCTTGCCGCCGCCGCCCCGGCGCTGGCGGTGTCCGGCGAGGAGGTGCTGGAGAACGCCTGCGCCGCCTGCCATGTCAAGCACGAGGACGGCCGATGGGAGCGCATCGACGCCGCCCGCAAGACCCCCGAGGGCTGGGACATGACCGTGACCCGGATGATGCGCAACCACGGCGTCGCGCTGGAGCCGGCGGAACGTGCCGCCGTGGTGCGCTACCTGTCCGACACGCGCGGCCTGACCCTGGCGGAAACCGCCGAGCGCCGCTACATCCTGGAGCGCGAGCCGGTGGCCTTCGACGAAGGCCCGGACACGCTGATGACCCAGACCTGCGGCCGCTGCCATTCCTATGCCCGCGTCGCCCTGCAGCGCCGCGCGCCCGAGGACTGGAAGCACCTGGTCAACTTCCACCTGGGCCAGTTCCCGACGCTGGAATATCAGGCGCTGGCCCGGGACCGCGACTGGTGGGGCATCGCCCAGGCCGAGATCATCCCCTTCCTTGCCAAAAGCTATCCGCTGGGCGAAGCGCCGGCCGCCTTTGCCGGCGATGCTTCGGGCGATTACGTGCTGGCCGGACGGCAGCCGGGACGCGGCGACTATACCGGCCGGCTGACGCTGAAGAAGGCGGGCGAGGATTACGAGGTGACCATGACTCTCGACTTCGCCGATGGCAGCCGGAGCTTTGCCGGCAGCGGCCGCATCTTGGGGGCCGGCGAATGGCGGGCGACGCTCAGCGACGGCGAGACCACCATCCGCCAAGTGTTGGCCTTCGAGGACGGCCGCTTCTCGGGCCGCTGGTATCATGCCGACAGCGACGTGATCGGCGGGCGGCTGGCGGCGGTGAAATCCGATGCCGCGCCGCAGGTTCTGGCGACGGCCCCCGCGCGGCTGAAGATCGGCGAGGAAACCCGGGTCCGCGTCGCCGGCACCGGCCTTGGCGATGAACTGGTGCTGCCCGAGGGCGTCGCCGGCCGCGTCGAAAGCGCCGCGGACGGCGTGACGGTGCTGAAGCTGACCGCCAGCGGCGCGCCCGGCCCGGTCAGCCTGGATCTGGGCGGGCAGAAGGTCGAACTGGTGGCCTATGACCGGCCCGACCGCATCAGCATCGTGCCCGACCTGACCATCGCCCGCATCGGCGGCAATGGCGGCCCGATCCCCAAGGTGCCGGCGCAGTTCGAGGCGATGGGCTGGCTGAACGGCCCCGACGGCCAGGCCGGCACCGGGGACGACATCGCCCTGGGCGCCTTCCCGGCCAGCTGGGCCACCGACAATTTCGACGAGGAGGCGGAAAAGATGCAGGACGCGAAATATGCGGGCTCCATCGACGACACGGGGCTGTTCACGCCCTCCGATGCCGGGCCGAATCCGGACCGCCCGATGCAGACCAACAATGCCGGCAATCTGAAGGTCGTCGCCACCGTCGATGCCGAAGGCGGGCCGCTGAGTGCCGAGGCGCATCTTTACGCCACGGTGCAGCGCTTCGTCGATGCGCCGATCCGGTGACGCCATGGGAGCCCTGACCCTGATCCGCCACAATGCCCACCGCGTCGATGTCGACGGCCATGCCATGCTGATGCATGTGCCGACGACCAGCCTGTTCGAGCTCGACGGCGTGGCGCGCGACGTCTACGACCTGTTCCGCCGCTCGTCCGCCGTCGATCCCGATGTGATGCGCGCCGAGCTGGGCGCGCATCACGCCCCCGACACCCTGGCCGACTGCCTGCAAAGTTTCCTGGCGCTCGACATCCTGCGCGACGCCGAGACGCCCGAGATGCCGCGCCCCATCGCGAAGGTCGAGGAGATCCCGCTGTCCACGATCATCCTGAACGTGAACACCGGCTGCAACCTGGCCTGCACCTATTGCTACAAGGAAGACCTGACCACCCCCGCCAAGGGCCAGAAAATGGGCTTTCAGACGGCGCGCGCCAGTTTCGAGCTGCTGCTGAAACAGGCCCATGCCCGCGACCGGGTGAACGTGGTGTTCTTCGGCGGCGAGCCGCTGTCGAACATGACCCTGATCCGCGAGGTGGTGGCCTATGCCCTGCCGCGCGCGGCGGAACTCGGCAAGACGGTCGATTTCTCGCTGACCACCAATGCGACGCTCTTGACGCCGGAACTGGTGGACTGGTTCGACGCGCATCGCTTCGCGCTGACGGTCAGCATGGACGGCCCCAAGGCGCTGCATGACGCAAACCGCAAGACCGTTGGCGGCAAGGGCACCTATGACCTGGTGGCGCGCAATGTGCGGATGCTGCTCGCGCGCTATCGCTCGCGCCCGGTGGGCGTGCGGGTGACGCTGACGCGGGGCGTGACCGACGTCATCGGCATCCACGACCACCTGAAGAACGAGCTGGGCTTTCACGAGGTCGGCTTCGGTCCGGCGACCTCGGGGCCGATCGCGGTCTTCAACCTGGACGATGCGGCGCTGAAATCCGCCTTCGAGGACATGAAGACCCTGGGCCGGCGCTATGTCGAGGCCGCCTGCCGGGGCGAGAACATCGGCTTTTCCAACATGCACCAGCTTCTGACCGATATCGCCCAGGGCACCAAGAAGGCGGTGCCCTGCGGCGCGGGCCTGGGGATGCTGGCGGTGGACAAGGAGGGCGAGCTGCACCTCTGCCACCGCTTCGTCGGCTCGAACCAGCCGACCTATGGCAATGTCGAAACCGGCATCGACATCCCCAAGCTCGCCGGCTTCATCGAGACCGCACAGGACCGCAGCGCCTTCGGCTGCAAGACCTGCCGCATCCGCAGTATCTGCGCCGGCGGCTGCTATCACGAAAGCTATGCCCGGCAAGGCGATCCCTTCGCGCCGGTCTGGCATTACTGCGACCTGATGCGGGACTGGGTCGATTTCGGCATCGAATCCTATGTCCGCATCATGCAGGCCAACCCGTCCTTCTTCCGCAGCCAGTTAGAGCCCCGGATCACCCGGTCCGGCCCAGCAAGGGAGGTTCTCCAATGAAACATCTGACGCCCGCCAACGCCAAGGCCAAGGCCTTTGTCGAAGCCGAGGCCGAGGGCCGCGAGGAGGAGGTCGTGGCGATGAATTCGCTGGTCGGCTGCACCACCTCCTTCGACCCCGGCTGGGAGGTGGACGCCTTCGGCGCCGTCTCGAACCTGTGCCAGCCGATGGAGGCGGACCTGTACGGCTGCGCCGATCCCTGCTGGTGGCCGGCGCAGGTCGCCGACACGCTGAACACCTATCCGAACTGGAGCGCCGGCGCCGACGACGTCATGCAGGACTGGCGCAAGCTGCAATCGGTGTTTCCGGAAACGAAAGGCTCGTCCTGATGCGCACATCGCTTTTGCTCCTGGCCTCCGCCGCCGCGCTGCTGGCCGGCCCTGCGCTGGCGCGCGATTACATCCTGGCCCCGGCGCGGCCGAACAAGCTGGTCGTCGTCGATACCGAGAAAATGGCGGTCGAGAAGGTGATCGAGATCGACGACGCCGGCCCCACGCCCATGGTGCCGATGGTCGCGCCGGGCGGCAAGATCGCCTATGCCACGGTCAACAAGTCCGAAAGCCTGGTCAAGATCGACCTGCTGACCGGCGAGACGCTGGGCCGCATCGACCTGTCCACCCCCGAGGAGCGGGTGAAAAGCCTGTTCGGCGCCGCGCTGTCCCCCGATGGCAAGACGCTGGCCATCTATGAAAGTCCGGTAAAGCTGGCGCTGACGCATTTCGAGGTCCAGCCCACCCGCATCGCGCTTTACGACGCCGAGACGCTGACGCGGCGCAAGGATTTCGAGGCGCCGCGCCAGGTCACCATGCTGGCCTGGGCCCGCGACGGCTCGAAGCTTTACGGGCTGGGCCGCAACCTGCATGTGATGGACCCCGAGACCGGCACGCTGCTCGAGGACAAGCCGATCCAGAGCTGGGAATCCGAAACCTATGCCCAGCCCGACGTGCTGGCGGTCTGGAACCAGCACGAAAGCTCGGGGGTGATGGCGACGCCTTTCTATACCGCGCGCAAGGATATCGACCCGGCCGATCCGACCGCCTATCGCACCGGGCTGCTGACCATGGATCTGGCGACCGGCGAGATGGCGATGCGCGAGGTGCGCATCATGGACGTGTTCTATTTCTCGACCGCGGTGAACCCGGCCAAGACCCGTGCCTTCGGCGCCTATAACGTGCTGGAAAGTTTCGATCTGGAAAGGAACGCCTCGATCCGGCGGGTGCCGCTGCCGCACAGCTATTATTCGGTGAACGTCTCGACCGACGGCAGCACGGTCTGGCTGGGCGGCGCGCTTGGCGACCTTGCCGCCTATGACGCCGAAACGCTGGAGAAGAAGGGCCAGGTCGACCTGCCCGGCAACGCCTCGATGTCGCTGGCCTCGGTGCGGCTGTTCACGCGGGACGAATGACATGCTGCGGGTGGGGGTGATCGACAGCGGCCCCGGCCCCGAGGATCAGGCCGACGCCGCCCGCGCCTTCATGGCCGACGGCGCGGCCATCGCGGCCGGGCCCGACCGGCTGGGCCACGGCACCGCCGTCGCCGCGATCATCCGCCGCGCCTGTCCGGGCGCGGCGATCATCCATGCCCAGGTCTTCGACGCGCGGCCGCTGACCAGCGCGCTGCGCGTCGCCGCCGCGCTGCGCTGGTTCGGTGCCATGGACGCGGCGCGGCGGCCCGATGTCATCTGCATGAGCCTGGGGCTGAGCGCCGACCGGGCGCCGCTGCGCCGAGCCTGCGAGGCGCTGGTGGCGGGCGGGGCGGTGCTGGTCGCGGCGCATCCGGCCCGCGGCGCGCCCTGCTTTCCGGCCGCCTATCCCGGCGTCATCGCCGCCACCGGCGATGCCCGCTGCGGCTGGCAGGATCTGTCGCAGCTTGGCCCGGCGCTGTTCGGCGCCTGGTGCAACTCGCCCGAGCACGCCCCGCCCGGCATGGGCGGTGCCAGCCTTGGCGCGGCCCGCGTCGCCGGCCATCTGGCGGCGATCATGACGGGGGCGGGCCGGCTGGACGGACCGGCCGCCATCGCGGCGCTGGCGGCACGCGCGCTCCATCACGGGCCGGAACGGAAAAGCGGCCATGGATAGGCTGGCGGCACGGATGGCCCGGCTGATCTTCGGCGCCGAAGCGGCGGGCTGGCTGGCGCCGGTGATGGCGCGGGCGCTGCCCTCGGGGCTGGTGGTTCTGGCGGCATCGCTTGCCGCAGCGGCGCTGGGGCTGGCGATGCCGATGCTGACCCGGCAGGTGATCGACGCCGGCATCATGGCGCGGGACATGGGCGCGCTGATCTTCTGGGCCGGGCTGGCCTTTGCGCTCGGCCTTTGCGCGGTGGGTTTCGGGATGGTGAACGCCATGCTGCACCTGCGCGCCTCGGCCCGGATGCTGGCCGACCTGCGCGGCCGGCTGTTCGGCGCGGCACTGGCACGCGACCCTGACCGTCCCGACCTGCCCTTGGGTGAGGCGATGGCGCGGCTCGACGGCGATTGCGCCGAGATCCAGGGCTTCGCCTTCGACACCGCCCTGGTCGCGGTCGGCGCGCTGTTCCGGCTGGCCGGCGGGCTGGTCCTGATGATCGCGCTGGACTGGCGCATGGCGCTTTTGCCGCTGCTGGCGGCGCCGTTCGAGCTGTGGTTCCTGTCCCGCGCCCGACCCCGGACCCGCGCGCTGGCCGAGGAGGTGCGCAGCCAGCGCGGGGCGCTGTCCGCGCAGATGGCCGAGACGCTGTCGGCCCGCGCCACCCTGCGCGGCCTGGGGGCGCTGGACCAGCGCGAGGCCGGCTTCGGCGCCGCACAGCAGGCGCAGATCGCCGGGCTAACCCGCCAGCGGCTCTGGTCCGAGACGGTGGGCGCGGTCAGCCAGACCATCACCGCCATCCTGCGCGGCTCCATTCTGTTGGTCGGCGGCTGGCAGGTGGTGCGCGGCGAATGGCAGATCGGCACGCTGGTCGCCTTCCTGGCCTATGCCGGGATGATGTCGGGGCCGCTGCGCAACCTGCTGGGCCTTTACCACGCGCAGGCCCGGGCGCGGGTGGCGGCGGACCGGCTGGGCGCGGTGATCGCCTCGGCCCGCCCGGACGCCGGCGCCGAGCCGCCCGCGGCGCCGCTGGCCATCGCCCTGCGCGAGGCCCGCGCCGAGGGTGCCGCGCATCATCCGGTGACGGCCGCGATCCTGCCCGGCCAGCGCGTGCTGCTGGACGGGCCGTCGGGGATCGGCAAGTCGCGGCTGATGGCCGTGCTGACCCGCGACGCGCCGCTGGCCGAGGGATCGGCCCGGCTTGCGGGCGCCGAGGTCGCGCATCTGCGGCCGCTGGCGCTGGCCGCGCGCATCACTCACCTGGCGCAGCGCCCGGCGATTCTGCGCGGCACGCTGGCCGAAAACCTGCGCCTTGCCGCGCCGGATGCGGATGAGGCGGCGCTGTGGCAGGCGCTGGAGGCCGCCGACCTGGCCGGCTGGGCGCGGGCCGCGGCGGGACTGGCCACGCCCATCGGCGAGACGGGGGCCAATCTCTCGGGCGGGCTGCGCCAGCGCATCGCCATCGCCCGCGCGTTGCTGCGCCCGGCCGAGGTGCTGGTCTTCGACGAGGCCTTCTCGGAAATCGACGACGCCGCCTGCCGGCGCATCCTGGCCGCGATCGAGGCGCGGCGCGGCGAAGCCACGCGCATCTTCATCGCCCATAGCGGCCCGGCGCGCGAGGGCCGCTTCGATCAGCGGATCACGCTGACCTCCTCGGCGCCCATCTTCCTCAGCTCGCGCGGCGAGGCGCCGTACCAGCGCGAAAAGGCCCGCGAAAACGCCGTCTGATCGGAATAGCCCAGAAGCAGCGCGATCTCGCCGAACAGCCGGTCGCTGCGCACCAGCAGCGCGAAGCCATGGGCGCGGCGGCATTCCTCGAGGATCTCGTGAAAGGGCTGGCCTTCGGCGGCCAGCGCCCGGCGCAGCGACCGCTCGGACATGCCGAGCTGCGCGGCGATATGGCCCTGGTTGACCAGCCCGCGCTCCATTTGCGCCAGGATCAGCTCATGCACCCGCTGCGCGACCGGGGTCTGCCGGCGCAGCTCGATCAGCGCCGAATCCAGCCGCTTGACGCTTTCCGCCGCATCCCCCTGCGGCTCGGCCCGCAGCCGGTGGGCCAGCACCTCGGCGCGGAAGGTGATGCGGTTCTCGTCCTGGCCGAAACGCGGCGCGCGGCCCAGGTGGCGGGCCAGCGCCCGCAGATCGCGGTCCGGCTCATGCTCGAAACACAGGTCCTGGATCGCCTCGCGCGGGACGCCGTAGCGGTCGCAGATGCCGCGGATCAGACCCAGCGTCAGCTCGGCATCCGAGCGGCGCGGCCAGATCCGCGGGTCGAGTACGCGATAGGAGACATGCGCCTCGTCCCCGGTCACCTCCAGCGAGACGGTGCTGTTCGATTGCAGCACCGGAAAGCCGCGGGCAAAGGTGCGCAGCGCCTCGCCCAGGGTGCGGCGCGGCGCAACGGCCTCGCCCAGGGTGCCGATGCTGGTCAGGCGGATGGCCTCGCCCGAGCGCCACCATTGCAGGCTGTCGGTGCTGGTGGCGCGTTCCCGCTCCAACCGGCCGACGAAGGTTTCCAGCGGCATCGGCGGCTCGGCCGCCGCAAGGACGGGCTCGGCCTCCGGCCCCAGAAGCATCGATGCGACGGCTCCGCGAATCCATGACGTCTGCATGGCATTTCCCGTGGCTGCGCCGGGTCGGCCGCTGTCTCGCGCCTTGGCCCGGCAATTCCCTGTTGCGACAAACTGTAGCACAGCCGCGCCGCGATCCCCAAGAAACCCGCGATGGGACCGCGGAGCAGGGAAATTGTCCTGAAACCTTTGCAAATGCGTCATTTTTGTCAGGGATCGCGGCAGATCGCGGCCGGGGGCAATCTGACATTTCCGGCCAGATTTCCGCGCCGCTGCGACGATTGGCCGGATTTGGCAAGAATCGCGCCGCCGGCCTGGTCCAGGATCGCGCCCAGGTTCCGGGAGGGGTAAGATGACCGAATACAGACTGCTGATCGACGGAAAGCTGGTCGCGGGCGACATGACCATGGCGGTTGTGAACCCCGCCAACGAACAGGTGCTGGCCGAGGCGCCGCGCGCCTCGCGGGCGCAACTCGACGCGGCGGTGGCGGCGGCCAGAACCGCGTTTCCAGGCTGGGCCGCCCGCCCGATCGAGGAGCGCCGCGCCCTGATCCTGCAGATCGCCGAGGCGCTTGACGCCCGGGCCGAGGAATTCGCCCGACTGCTGACGCAAGAGCAGGGCAAGCCGCTGCCCGAGGCCCAGGCCGAGATCCTGTATACCTGCGCCTTCATCCGCCACCTGGCGGGCTACGACCTGCCGGTGAAGGTGATCGAGGACAATGACAGCCGGCTGGTGCGGCAGTTCCGCAAGCCGCTGGGCGTGGTGGGCGCGATCATCCCCTGGAACTTCCCGGTGCTGATCGTGGCCTTCAAGCTGCCGCTGGCGCTGCTGGCCGGCAACACCATGGTGGTCAAGCCCGCGCCGACCACGCCGCTGACCACGCTGAAACTGGGCGAGATCATCGCCGGGATCCTGCCGCCGGGCGTGGTCAACATCGTCACCGACCAGAACGATCTGGGCGCGGCGCTGACCGCGCATCCCGATGTCGCCAAGATCTCCTTCACCGGTTCGACCGCGACCGGGCAGAAGATCATGGCCAGCGCGGCATCCACCATCAAGCGGCTGACGCTGGAACTGGGCGGCAACGACGCGGCCATCGTGCTGCCGGGCGCCGACCCCGCCAAGGTCGCGCCGGGGCTGTTCGCCGGCGCCTTCATGAATGCCGGGCAGGTCTGTCTGGCGATCAAGCGCGCCTATGTGCACGACTCGATCTACGAGGATGTCTGCGCCCGCCTGGCCGCGCTGGCCGAGGCCGCCGTGGTGGGCGACGGCTTGCAGCAGGGCACCACCATCGGCCCGCTGCAGAACCGCATGCAGTTCGAAAAGGTCAGGGGCTTCCTCGACTCGGCCCGCGCCGATGGCCGCATCCTGGCCGGCGGCGAGGTGTCCGAGGGGCCGGGCTTTTTCATCCGCCCGACCATCGTCGCCGATGTCAGGGACGGCGACCGCATCGTGGACGAGGAGCAGTTCGGCCCGATCCTGCCGGTGATCCGCTTCGAGGATGTCGAATCGGCGGTGGCCAGCGCCAACCGGCTGGACCTCGGTCTGGGCGGCTCGGTCTGGGGCGAGGATCGCGCCCTGGCCCGCAGCGTCGCCGAGCGCATGGAAAGCGGCACGGTCTGGATCAACAAGCACCTGGATTTCGGGCCGAACATGCCTTTCGGCGGCGCCAAGCAATCCGGCCTCGGCGTCGAATTCGCCGAGGAGGGGCTGCATGAATTCACCCAGATCCGCATCGTGAACGAGGCGCGCTGAGCGGCGGCGGGGCCGCCTGCGCGCGCGCCCCGCCTATTCCCGCGTCGGGTCCAGCCGCAACAGGCGCAGCGCGTTCAGCGTCACCAGCACCGTGGCGCCGGTATCGGCCAGGATGGCGATCCACAGCCCGGTGATCCCCAGGACCGAGGTGACCAGGAACACGCCCTTCAGCCCCAGCGCGATGGCGACGTTCTGGCGGATATTCGCCATGGTGGCGCGGGCCAGCCGGATCAGCGCGGCGATATCCGTGACCCGGTCGCGCAGGATCGCCGCGTCGGCCGTCTCCAGCGCCACGTCGGTGCCCGAGCCCATCGCCACGCCGATGCTGGCCTGTTTCAGCGCCGGGGCATCGTTGATGCCGTCGCCCACCATCATCACCCCGCCCCGGGCGGCCAGGTCGCGGATTGCGGCCAGCTTGTCCTCGGGCAGCATGCCGGCCCGCCAATCGGTGCCCAGGGGACCGGCGATGGCGGCGGCGCTGCGCGGGTTGTCCCCGGTCAGGATCAGCGGCGCGATGTCCAGCGCCCGGATCTGGCGGATCGCCTCGGCGGCGTCGGCGCGGGGTTCGTCGCGCAGGGTGATCAGGCCAAGCGCCTGCCGGTCGTAAAGCACGGCGACGGTCAGGCCTTGTTCCTCCAGCGCCCGGATGCGGGCGGTCTCGGCAGCGCCCAGCACCCCGGCCGCCTCGGCATGGCCGGGACTGGCGACGGTCAGGGTCCGGCCGGCAACCACCGCCTCGACGCCTTTGCCGGGGATGGCGCGGGCCTGGCTGGCCTGCGGCAGGGGCAGGGGCAGGGCTTCGGCCCGGCGCAGGATCGCCTGCGCCAGCGGATGGCTCGAGGCGCTTTCGACCGCGGCGGCCAGCGCCAGCACCTCCTCCTCCTCGGCCGCGGCCAGGGCCACGATGCCGGTCACCTCGGGGCGGCCGACGGTCAGCGTGCCGGTCTTGTCGAAGCCCAGGCTCTGCACCCGCGCCGCCGCTTCCAGTGCCGCGCCGCCCTTCAGCAGCAGGCCGCGCCGCGCGCCGCTGGACAGCGCCGAGGCGATGGCCGCCGGCACCGAGATCACCAGCGCGCAGGGGCAGCCGATCAGCAACAGCGCGAGGCCGCGATAGATCCAGGTGCCCCAGGGCTCGCCGGCCAGAAGCGGCGGCAGCAGCATGACCAGCGCCGCGAGCAGCACCACCGCGGGCATGTACCAGCGGCTGAAGCGGTCGATGAAGCGCTCGGTCGGGGCACGCGCCTCCTCGGCCTCCTCGACCAGGCGGATGATGCGGGCGATGGTGTTGTCGGCGCCGGCGCGGGTCACGCGGATGCGCAGCGCCGCCTCGGCATTGACGGTGCCGGCAAGGACCGGATCGCCCGGGCCGCGGGTGACGGGCAGGCTTTCGCCGGTCACCGGGCTTTCGTCGATGCCGCCCAGCCCCTCGGCGATCTCGCCATCGGCGGGGATGCGCGCCCCGGGCCGCACCAGCACCGGATCGCCGGGCCGCAGCCGGCCGGCGGGGATCTCGCGGAGGCGCTCGCCCTCGATCAGCAGGGCGGTCTGCGGCACCAGCCGGGCCAGCGCCCGGATGCCGTCGCGGGCGCGGTTGGCGGCGAACCCTTCCAGAAGCTCGCCCAGGGCGAACAGGAAGACCACCAGCGCCGCCTCCTCGGCCGCGCCGATGGCCAGGGCGCCGATGGCGGCGATGGTCATCAGGCTTTCGATGGTGAAGGGCTGGCCCATGCGCAGGGCCTGCGCCGCCCGCCAGGCCACCGGTGCCGTGCCGATCAGGCAGGCCAGCACGAAGGCCCATCGCCCGGCCGCTGCCGGCCCCCACAGCGTGACCGCCCAGGCCAGGGCCAGCAGCGCGCCGGTGCCCAGGACCAGCCGCCCCCGGACCGTTTCGTACCAGCGCGGCGACGGTTCCGGCTGGGCGTGGGCATGATCGCCGCCGCAGCAGGCGTCGCGGATCGGAAGGGTGTCCCCGGCCGGCACGGCAATGCCGTAGCCCAGCCGGCGCACCACCGTCTCGATATCCTGCGCCCTGGTCGGCCCGGGCTGCAGGGTCAGGGACAGGCGTTCGGCCATCAGGCCGACATTGACCTGTTCCACGCCATCGAGCCGAGCCACGGCATCGGTCAGCTTGCGCGCGCAGCCCGCGCAATCCATGCCGGTCACCCGCCATTCCAGCCGTTCCGTCATCTCATTTCCCTTCGATTGCCTTCTTCGATTCGGGAAGATAGGATCTCTAGTCGCTAGAGCTTCAAGGGTCATTTCATGCTGAGTATCGGAAAACTGAGCCGGGCGACCGGGGTGAAGGTGCCGACCATCCGCTATTACGAACAGATCGGCCTGCTGCCCGAGGCCGAGCGCAGCAGCGGCAACCAGCGGCTTTACGGGCGCCGCACGCAAGAGCGGCTGGCCTTCATCCGCCACGCCCGCGAACTGGGCTTCGCGCTGGAGGATATCCGCGAATTGCTGGCCTTGTCCGACAATCCCGACCGGTCCTGCGCCGCCGCCGACCGCATCGCCGGGCGACAGCTTGCCGCCGTGAACGCCCGCCTGCGCCGGCTCGAGGCGCTGCGCGACGAATTGGAACGGATGCTGGCGCATTGCTCCTCGGGGCGGATCGCCGATTGCCGGGTGATCGAGGTGCTGGGCAACCACGCGCTTTGCGGCCATGAACATGCCACCGGCGACGATCTGACCGCGTAAGGGCCGGTTCAGGCGGCGGGGCAGGGCAGGGTTGATGCGGCGTTCCGGCTGCTGCTATTCTGCCGGCAAGGGCAAACCACAATAACATGCCATGCACGGCAGGATGGGCAGATGATGACGATCCCGAAATTGCGCGCCGGCGCCCTGCTGGCCGCGGCGCTGCTGGTTCTGGCCGGCTGTTCCTTCCGCCGGCACAGCGAGCTGGAATGCATGGAGCGGGCGATGTATTTCGAGGCCAACCGCTCGAGCCGCGACGGGCTGGTGGCGGTCGGCAGCGTGGTGATGAATCGCGTCCGTTCGGATCAGTACCCGAACACCGTCTGCGGCGTCGTGGGTCAGAAGCGGCAATTCGCGCCGGGGGTGATGACGCGGCGCATGGACAGGGTTCCGCCCCAGGTCCGCGAGGCGGCGCGGTCGGTCCTGCGCGGCGAGCGCCACCCGCTGATCGGCAATGCCATGTTCTTCCACACCGCCGGGCACAGATTCCCCTATGACAACATGCATTACGTCCTGGTCGCGGGCGGCAATGCCTTCTACGAGAAGCGGAAAAGCCATCTGGTGACGCAATCGGTTCCGCCGCGGCCCATCGAGGCGATGACCCGATAAGGCAGCGGTTTCCGGGCTCCGGGCCGCCCCGGCCTGTTCCTGCCGGAAAGGGGATTGGCGCTGTCCTGCCCCATCTTCCCGCCGTCACCGTCGATCGCGCCGACGGAAAGGCACCCCGGATAGCAAGCGGCACCGCGCCGGTCGCGAGCAGCCAGCGCATGGCTTATTCTTCCGTTTCACCTTCCGATCCGGTCGATGGCCCCGGGCGCGTCCCGGCCGCCCCCGCCGACCTGCCGGCGCCGACGGTGCCGCAGCGGCGGTTCACCCTGTCAGCTGCCAGGCGCGCTGCAGGTCGGCCATGAACTGCGCCCTTTCCCGGTCCCGCGCTTCGGCATCGCGGATACGCAGCAACAGCGAGGGATGGATCGTCGCGATCAGCGGTGTGCCGCCCTCGATCTCGCGGATGGCGCCGCGCAGCGAGGCGATAGTGGCCGGCCGGCCCAGCAGGCTGCGCAGCGCGGACGCCCCCATCGCCACCAGCACCGCCGGCGCGACCAGCTTGAGTTCCTGGCCCAGCCACCATCTGCAGCGGTCGATCTCGCCGGCATTCGGGCTGCGGTGCAGGCGCCGCTTGCCGCGCGGCTCGAACTTGAAATGCTTGACGGCATTGGTGACGAAGATCCGGTCGCGGGGAATGCCGGCCTCGGCCAGCACCTGGTCGAACAGCCGCCCGGCCGGGCCGACAAAGGGCCGCCCCGCCAGATCTTCCTTGTCGCCGGGTTGTTCGCCGACCACCATCATCCGCGCCTGCTGGTGTCCCTCGCCCGGCACCACCTGCGTCGCGTTTCGATAGAGCGGGCAGCGCGTGCAGGCGGTCTCGGCCTCGGCCAGCGCGCCGAGCGAGTCCGCCACGACCTCTGCATCCGACATTGGCCTTTCCCTCCCAAGCGCTTCGGGCCTGCACCGGATCAACCGGCATGGCGGCGGGATGTTCCCGCCGGCCCGTGGCACCGGGTCAACGCCGCCCCGGTAGAGGCCATCACCGGCACCCCGCGGCCGGCCGCCGCCACCTGGCGCGGCGGCGTGCTTGCGGCGGCTGGTCTGGCGATCCCCGGCGCCATGCCGGACCGCCCGCAGCAGGGTGCGCCGGGGCATGGACGGGCCTGCACGATCCGGCCCGTCCCGACCGTTCTGACCCCCGGGGCCAGGCAGCCGAACAAGGGCCTTTCGGGCTGGATCCCGCCCCGCCTCGTGCCGCCCCGCATGCCGCCCGGCGCGCACTGATCCGGCCAAATGCCGGCAGGGATTTGAACTTTTCCCGCGGGACTGTATACTGACCGCCTCGAAATCGGGGCCTTGCCCCATTCCATGCAACAGGGTCGCGACAGACCCGCGGAGGTGACCGGCATCCAGCGCCGGTCGGTTTCGCCCCCCCTTGCGCCGCCTTGCGCCGGCGCGCTGACAATCCGGAGATATCGTTTAATGGGCAGATTTCTTGCTTCGACCTCGCTTGCCTTTTTCACACTGGCCGCACCCGCGCTGGCGGAGGAGGAGGAATGCGGCAGCATCACCGTGGCCGAGATGAACTGGGCCTCGGCCGGGCTGGCGGCCTGGGTCGACAAGATCATCCTCGAGGAAGGCTATGGCTGCGACGTGGCCTTGGTGGTGGGCGATACCATGCCGACCTTCGCCTCGATGAACGAAAAGGCCGAGCCGGACATGGCGCCCGAGCTTTGGGTCAATGCCGTCAAGGAGCCGCTCGACCAGGCGGTGGCCGAGGGGCGCATCGTCATTGCCTCGAAGATCCTGTCCGATGGCGGCGTCGAGGGCATCTGGGTGCCGACCTGGCTGGCCGAAGAGCACGACATCCGCACGCTCAAGGACGCGCTGGAACACCCCGAGCTGTTCCCCGGCGCCGAGGATGACAGCAAGGGCGCCTGGTTCGGCTGCCCTTCGGGCTGGGCCTGCCAGGCCATCAACCGCAACCAGTTCCTGGGTTCGGGCGCCAAGGAAAAGGGCTTCGAGCTGGTCGATTCCGGCTCGGCCGCGGCGCTGGACGGTTCGATCGCGCGGGCCTTCAACCGCAAAGAGGGCTGGCTGGGCTATTACTGGGCGCCGACGGCCATCCTGGGCCAGTATGACATGACCCGGCTGGATCTCGAGGCCGGGTTCGACCGCGAACGCTGGGATGAATGCATGGTCAAGCCCGATTGCGCCGATCCGCAGGTGACGGAATGGCCGGTCTCGGATGTCTATACCGCCGTGACGAAGGAATTCGCCGACAAGGCCGGCGTGGCCATGGACTATGTCGAGACCCGGGCCTGGAGCAACGAGACGGTGAACGCCATGCTGGCCTGGATGGCCGAGAACCAGGCCAGCAACGAGGACGCCGCCTATGAATTCCTCGAAACCCGCGAGGATGTCTGGACCGAGTGGGTTCCCGCCGAGGTGGCCGAGAAGGTCAAGGCGGCGCTGTAAGCCGCGCCATCGCGCCTGACGGGCAAGGTCGCGGGTCGCGGCCTTGCCCCTTTCCATTTCCAAAGGACGAAAGACATGGACCTGATCCGCTTCCCGGAAATGAGCCGCGGCAGCCTGCGCGCCATGCGCCAGACCGTCGACGGCGCCTTCCGCGACTTCACCCGCGCCTGGGGCGACACGCTCGAGGCGCTGTTCGCGCCCCTGCAAAGCCTGCTGACCTTCATCGAGAACCTGCTGATCCGCTCGCCCTGGGTGGCGGTGCTGGCGGTGCTGGCGGTGGCGATCTGGCTGGCCAGCCGCAGCTGGAGGATCGCGCTGGGAGCGGTTCTGGCGCTGCTGGTCGTCGGCTATTTCGGCATGTGGGAGGACACGATGCGCACCATCGCCATGGTTGCGGTCTGCACCCTGGTCGCGGTGGTGCTGGGCATTCCCGTCGGCATCCTGATGGCACAGTCGAACCGCATGAACGGGCTGGTGACGCCGATCCTCGACATGATGCAGACCATGCCGAGCTTCGTCTACCTGATCCCGGTGGTGATGATCTTCGGCCTGGGCAAGGTGCCGGGGGTGATCGCGGTGGTGATCTATGCCATCCCGCCGGTGATCCGGCTGACCAATCTGGGCATCCGGCAGGTGGCGCCCGACGTGCTGGAGGCGGCCGAGGCTTTCGGCTCGTCCAGCTGGCAGAAGCTGCGCGAGGTGCAGCTGCCGCTGGCGCTGCCGACGATCATGGCCGGGGTGAACCAGACCATCATGATGAGCCTCGCCATGGTCGTGGTCGCCTCGATGATCGGGGTGCGCGGCCTGGGCCAGCCGGTGCTGCAGGCGATCAACCAGCAATATTTCACCATGGGGGTGATGAACGGGCTGGCCATCGTCGCCATCGCCATCATCATGGACCGCACCACGCAAGCCTATGGCAAGCGGCTGCAAAAGCACGCGGAGGCCGGCAAATGACCGAAGCAGGCAAGCACGACATCGAGATCCGCGACCTCTACAAGATCTTCGGCCCCGAGGCCGCGCGCCATGTCGAGGCGGTCAAGGCCGGGCTGGGCAAGGCCGAGCTGAACGACCGGCACAATCACGTCCTGGGCCTGCAGGACATCAACCTGACCATCCCGCATGGCCGGATCACCGTGATCATGGGGCTGTCGGGCTCGGGCAAATCGACGCTGATCCGCCACATCAACGGGCTGATCCGGCCGACGGCGGGGCAGGTGCTGTATGACGGGCAGGACGTGGTGACGATGACGCCGGCGCAGCTGCGCGATTTCCGGCGGCAGAAGACGGCGATGGTGTTCCAGAAATTCGCGCTGCTGCCGCATCGCACGGTGCTGCGCAATGCCGCCTATGGGCTGAACGTCCGGGGCATCGCCGAGGCCGAGGACCGCGCCCGGCACTGGATCGGCCGCGTCGGCCTGCAGGGCTACGAGGACTATTATCCCCGCCAGCTTTCCGGCGGCATGCAGCAGCGCGTCGGGCTGGCGCGGGCGCTGACCAACGATGCCGAGATCCTGCTGATGGACGAGGCCTTCTCGGCGCTGGACCCGCTGATCCGCATGGACATGCAGGCGATCCTGCTGGAATTGCAGCAGGAGCTGCGCAAGACCATCATCTTCATCACCCATGACCTCGACGAGGCGCTGCGGCTGGGCGACAAGATCGCCATCCTGCGCGACGGCGCCATGGAGCAGGTCGGCACCGGCCAGGACATCGTGCTGCGCCCGGCCAACGACTACATCGCCGAATTCGTGCGCGAGGTGAACCGCGGCCGCATCATCGAGGCGCAGACCATCGCCGCGCCCGCCGCCGAGGGGGGCGAGCTGCCGGGCTTCACGGTCAAGGCGCGCTCGAAGCTGGACCTGGTGGCGCGCCGCATGACCAAGGCCGGCATGTCCGAGGCGCAGGTCCGCGACGCGGATGGCGGGCTGGTCGGGACCATCGACCTCCCGGCGATCCTGGACGCCATGGTCAACCCGGCCGACGCCGCCAGCGAGGACTGAACGCGGCCTTGCTGCCGGCCTCGGCCGGGGCGCGGCGGTCACGGCCGGCCGCGCAAGGCCACGACCACGCGATCCGCCATCCGGGCGCAGCGCGCGCCGTCGAAGGGAAAGACCGCGTCGAAGCCGCCGCGCAGCCGGACCTCCAGCGCCCGGCGCAACTGCCGCCGGGCGCGGAACAGCCGGGTGCGCACGGTGATCGGGTTCAGCCCCAGATCATGGGCGATGGCCAGCACCGGCTGGCCCTCGACCTCGTGCAGCAGGAAGGGCAGCCGCAACTCGGGCGGCAGGCGGGCCAGCGTCTCCTCCAGCAGGGCGCGGACCTGGTGGCGGGCCACGTCGGTCTCAGCGGTTTCGGCGCCGGGAAAGGCCAGCACATCGGCCGAGGCGGCAAGGTCGTCGTTCACCGGGGCATGGTCCCTGTCGGGGCGCGGGCGGCGGGCCTGCATCCGCGCGGCATTGATGGCGATGCGGCTGATCCAGGTGGAAAACCGCGCCTCGCCGCGAAAGCTGTCCAGATGGGTGAAGGCGGCCAGATAGGCGTCCTGCACCGCTTCCTCGGCCTCGGCGTCCGAGGGCAGGATGCCGCGGGCGATGCGAAACAGCCGCGGGTTCATGCGGCGCACCAGCTCGCGGATGGCGGCCTCGTCCCCGGCCCGGGCCGCCGCGACCAGCTGCCAGTCCGGGTCGTCCGGCGCGGCGGCCAGCGGGCGGGCGCGGATCATGCCGCGCCCTCCGCCTCGACCCGGCCGGCGGCCAGGATGGCGTCGACCGGGGGAAATGCCGCCAGCACCTCGGGCATCAGATCCTCGCTGTCCGGAGCCGGGCCTTCCCAGCCGGGATCGCCGGGCCGGCCCACCACGATCCGCCCGACCATCGCCGCCATCTCGTGCGGCTGGCAGTAATGGTCATAGACGCCGGGCAGGGTCAGGGTGATCTGGAAAGCTTGATCCGGCAACAGCAAACCGCTGTCCCACGGCCGCGCCGCCGCCGGAATCCGGCGCTGGCGATCGAAAAGCGCCGGGTGATAGGCGGTGCTGGTATGGCTGTTGCCGGGATCGCGGTTCACGAAACGCAGGGTCGTTCCGGGCACCACCGCCAGGCCCCGGGGCGAGAACCAGACCCTTTCGCCGCGCGCGCTGCCGCGCATGGCGATCTCGATGGGCGGGCCGGCGGCGCCGGCGCCGCCTGCCAGGGCGGCCAGGCCGCCGCCCAGGGCCAGAAGATGGCGGCGCGACAGCCTCATTTCGCCAGCCGGGCGCGGGCGTCGGCGTCGTGGAACAGCACCACATGGGCATGGGGCTTTTCCACGCCCGGATGGCCGGCATTGTAATAGATATCGACGCCGGCCACGCTGTCGGTTCCGACCGCGAGCTTGTCGAAGGCCTTGCCGGCGGTCAGATCCTCGATCGGCACCATGTAGATGGTGGCCGAAAGCCGGCCGTCATGGTCGTAGCCCAGAAACGGCCCTGCCGGCAGGCTGGCCGGATCGACATAGAGCGTGCCGAGGCCGGGGATGAAATCCGGCAGGGTGACCAGGGTGCTGACCTTGGCGAAGGGGGCGGCGGGCGGTGCGGTGAGGGCGGCGTCCTGGGCCAGCGCCATGCCGGCGGCGGCCAGCGAGCCCAGCAGAACGGGGGCGATGATGCGCATGTCTTGTCCTTTCCGATCCGAGCCCGCTGGTCGGGCTCATACCGGATTGGATGCGGCATCGCGAAAAATGTTCCCCGCCATCCGGGTTTTTCTGCGGGCCGCCGGCGGGGCCGGTCAGATCGCGAAAATGTCGTCCGCCAGGCCGGCGACGGTCAGGCCCTGACCGTTGACGACGATCCGGTCGCCATCGCCGAAGTCGATGACCACGCCGGTGGCGGTCTTGCGCATGTGATCGCGGATGAAGGCGGCCGGGTTCGCATCCAGCAGCGCATCGTCGATCAGCAGCCGGTCGAGGCCGCGCTGGTAGCCGTTGATCGTATCGGCGCCGTGCCCGTCCTGGAAGACGAAGGCATCCGCCCCGGCGCCGCCGTTCAGCAGGTCATTGCCCTGGCCGCCATGCAGCGTGTCGCGGCCATCGCCGCCCAGCAGCCGGTCATTGCCGAGCTCGCCGCGCAGCCAGTCATCGCCGGCACCGCCATCCAGCAGGTCGGCGCCCAGCCCGCCCAGCATGGTGTCCTGGCCGGTGCCGCCGCGCAGCAGGTCGTTGCCGACCTCGCCCCGCAGCTGGTCGTTGCCGTCGGCACCGGCCAGGGTGTCGTTGCCGTTTCCGCCCTGCAACGTGTCATGGCCCAGCCCGCCGAACAGGGAATCGAAGCCGTCGGCGCCCAGGATGCGGTCATTGCCAGCCGCGCCGTTCAGCGTGTCGTGGCCGGCCTTGCCGTCCATCCAGTCGTTGCCGTTCCCGGCCATGGCCACGTCGTTCCGGGCCGTCAGCCGGTAATCGTCGGCGCGCGGCGTGTTCTGCGCCGGACCGGGGGTGACGAAGACCTTGCCATCGAAGTCCTCCAGCCAGTCGGCGCGGCTTTGCAGCGACAGGTCGGCGCCCGGATTGGCGACCCGCATGAAGGTGCCGGTATCGACGCGCACCGGCCCGTCGGTGTCGGCGAAGTTCTGCGTCGCCATCAGCACCTTGTATTGGCGGCCGCCAAGCTCGAGATAGCCAACCTCGAGCCCGATGCCGACGAAGGCCGCGTCGCTCAGGATGTTGGCGCGGTGGCCGGGGCTGTTCATCAGGTTCTGGTGCAGTTGCCGGATCTCGTCGCGCAGGTCGGCTTCGCCCTGGATGCTGACATAGGCGATGTTCTCGGCGGTCATCCAGGCCCCGGCCAGGTCGAAGCCCGCCGCCTCCATCCGCTCGCGCGAGGACGAGCCGTTGCGTCCGGTATGCGAAAACACGTCGGTGTTCAGCATCCAGCGGCTGTGGCCCTCGGCCGAATCGTTCAGGCGCTTTTCCAGCGCCAGGGCCGGCAGGCCCTCGGCCCGGCGCGACTGGTTGACCAGGCTGGCGAAATAGCGCTCGTGCGCGGATGCAAAGGACATGGCGGAACCTTGGGTGAAACGGTGACAGACGTTGCAACCTTATCGTGTTTCGCGGCCGCGCCCACGCCCCGCCCCGGCCGGCCGCGGCAATCCGCCGATAGGTCTGCGCGGCTTGGCAGCATCCTGCCTTCAGCGCCGGGGGCGGGCGGCGGGACGGGATCGCGGCGCGGCGAGGTCTTGCAGCACGCGGCTGGCTGTGGCCGCAGTTGCCGTCCAGCCGGGCAGGGCGGCACCGGCCCGGGCTGCCGCATCGCCCATCCGCACCCGCAGCGGCGCGTCGCCCAGCAGGCGGCGCAGCGCGGCGGCGAAGGCCGGCGGATCCTCGGCCGGCACCAGCAGCCCCGCGGCGGCGGGCACGGTGTCGGGGACGGCACCGGTCGCGCAGCTGACGATCGGCAAGCCATGCGCCAGGGCCTCGTCGAAGACCAGCCCGTGACCCTCGTACCGCGTCGCGAGCGCGAAGATCGAGGCCCTCGCGTAAAGCCGCTCCAGCCGCCCGGCATCGACCCGCCCCGCCAGCGTGACCCGGTTCGCGACCGGGCTTTCGGCCAGTTGCCGGGCCAGCGCGGCGGCATGGGCCCGGTCCCAGGGATTGCCGACGATCACCGCCCGCCAGTCCAGATCGGCCAATTCCGCCAGCGCGGTCAGCAGCAGGTCGTGGCCCTTGCGCGGATGCAGGATGCCCACCGACAGGATCAGCGGCGGGTTGGCCGGCGACGGGGCAAGCCGCGCCGGATCCACCCCCGGCCGGGCGATGGTGATGCGCTCGGCGGGCACGTCGTAGCGCTTGGTCAGCATGGCGCGGGCATGGCGGCTGGGGACCAGAACATGCCGCGCCAGTTGCAGGTTGTCGCGCTCGGTCCGGTAGAGATGCGCGCGCCGCGCCGGGTCGAGCCCGGTCTCCATCGCCAACGGGTGGTGGATCATCGCCACGACGGGGGCGCGGACCCGGGCAAGGCCGGCCGTGTCGATGGCGCCGAAGACCAGCCCGTCGATGATCAGCGGCCGGTCTTCGGCCGCCAGCACCGTTACGGCTGCCGCCATCTCGGCCGGGGTCGGGTCGGGGAAACCGGCGGGCAGTTGCAGGTGGCGCATGTCGTGGCCCAGGGCGCGCAGCCCCTCCAGCAGCCGGCGTTCATAGATATAGCCGCCGGTCAGCGTGGCGATGTCGCCGGGGATGGCGAAGGCGGCGGCGCAAGGCCGGGTCATGGGCGCACCTGTTCGGGGGCATAGCGGGCCAGAACGCGACGCTCGGCCGCGCCGACCGCGGCATGGCCCAGCCACGAGAGCAGCGTCACCAGCACCACCGCGGACCAGAGCATGTCGTAATCCGAAACCGAGGCGGACAGGGCCATCAGCCCGCCGATGCCGCCACCCGTCGCCAGCCATTCGACCACGGTCACGGCCAGCACCGCCGCCGGCACGCTCATCCGCGCCGAGGCGAAAAGCGCGGGCAACATGGCCGGGATGCGGACATGGATCATCTGCCGCCAACGACCGGCGGCATAGCTGCGGAAGACGTCGAGGATCTGGCCGGGCGCCTGCCGCAGCCCCTGCTGGCAGGCGACGAAGGTCGGAAAGAACACCATGACCGCGACCAGCACCACCACCCCCGCCGCGCCGCGCCCGACCAGCAGCACGATCAGCGGTGCCGTGGTCACGATGGGGATGGCGCGCAGCGCGATGGCCAGCGGCGTGACCAGCGCCGAAAGCGCCGGCAGCAGCCCCAGCAGGACCGCCAGCCCCGCCCCCGCCGCCAGCCCCGCCGCATAGCCCGGCAGCACATGCGCGCCGGACTGCACCAGCGCCTGCGCAAGGGCCTGCCGGGTCTGGGCGGCATCCGGGGCGAAGGCCAGCGCCGCCAGCACGTCGCCCGGCCGCTTGGCGAAGAACGGGCTGAGCCCGGCCAGCCGCAGCGCCGCCCACCAAGCCCCAAGCAACAGCACGACCACCGCCAGCGCCAAGGCCGGCGCCGCCCGGCGCGAACCGGACGCGGCGCCCGGCGGCGCCAGCAGCACGGGCGGCGATTCGTCCAGGAAGCGGCGGGCCGCCGCGCCGATCAGCGCATAGGCCGCGACCGCGACGGCGGCCGCCAGCGCGGCGATGCTCCAGAGCGCGGGCACGTCCAGCGCCCGGGTGAAGCGGATGGTCAGCACGCCCATGCCGCGCTCGGCCCCGGTGAACTCGCCCACCAGCGCGCCGAGGAAGGCGGCGGGGGCCGAGATCTGCAGCCCGGCGACCAGATAGGGCAGGGCGGCGCGCAGCCGGACATGACGCAGCTCGGCCATGCGGCCGCGGCCATAGACATGGATCAGGTCCAGCCAGGCGGCAGGCACGGCGCGCAGGCCGGCCAGCAGCGGGATCAGCGTGGTGTAATAGACCGCCAGCGCCGCCAGCGCGATCTGCGGCCCGTCGCCCGGGCCCATCATCACCCGCAGGATCGGCCCGGTCGCCACCAGCGGCAGGCAGAAGACCACCAGCGCCAGGCCCGAGACCAGCCCGGCCAGCCGGGGCCAGAGCAGCGCCAGGCCGGCCAGCGCCACGGCGGCCAGATTGCCCAGCAGAAAGCCTGCCGCCGCATTGGCCCCGGTGCCGGCCAGCGCCCGCGACAGCAGGCCGGCATGGGCAACGGTCCATTGCGCGACCTCGGCGGGGCCGGCGATCAGGTAGCGGCCCGCCAAGGCCAGCGCGAGCCCCTGCCACAGGACCAGCAGCAGGACCGGACCGGCCAGCGCGGCCCGCACGCTCATGCCGCGCCAGCCGGGGCAGCGAGCGCCGCCCGCGCCGCGGCCTCGATGCGGCGGAAGTCGGGGCTGTCGGCCAGCCCGGGGCGACGCGGATGCGGCAGCGGCACGGCGATGTCGGCGGTGATCCGGGCCGGGCGGGGCGACAGGACCAGGATGCGGTCGGCAAGCCACACCGCCTCGGCCAGCGAATGGGTGACCAGCAGCGCCGTGGTGCCCTGCGCCTGCCAGAGCGGCGGCAGATCCTGCGCCAGCTGGCGGCGGGTCAGTTCATCGACCGCGCCGAAGGGTTCGTCCAGCAGCAGCACTTGCGGCGCGGTGACCAGCGCCCGGGCGATAGCGGCGCGCTGGCGCATGCCGCCCGACAGCGCCGCCGGCCGGGCGGCCGCGAAGCCCTCCAGCCCGACCAGCCGCAGCAGCCGCGCCACCTTGCCCGGATCGGCGGGCTGGCGGACGAGCTTGCGCGCCAGCGCCACGTTCTGCGCGGCGCTGAGCCAGGGCAGCAGCGAGGGATCCTGGAACGCCACCGAGATCGCGCCCTGCCGGCGCTGCCGGGCCGGGTCCAGCCCGCCGATGCGCACCTGCCCGCCGTCCGGCAGTTCCAGCCCGGCGATCAGCCGCAGCAGCGTGGACTTGCCGCAGCCCGAGGGGCCGATCAGCGCCGTGGTTTGCCCGGCGGCGAAATCGGCGTCGAACTCTGCCACCGCCCGCACGCCGCCGGGCCAGGTCTTGGTCAGCGCCCGGCAGGCGATCCCGGCGCCGCTATCCCGCATGGACCGCCTCCAGGATCGAGCGGTCCCAAAGCGCGGGCGTCACCTCGCGCCCCAGCAGCGAGAGGGTGCGGATATTGGCCTCGACCGCCTCGTCGCTCCACCAGCCGAACCCGTGCCTGTCGGTCAGATCCGAGAACATCAGCGGCAATTGCCGGCGGGCCTGCAATTTCTGCGTGGGCAGGTCCAGCCCGGCATCGGGAAACAGGGCGACGGTCAGTTCGGCCGCCGCATCGCTGTCGGCACGGCAAGCCTCCCAGCCCCGCACCTCGCCGGCCATCAGCGCCACCAGCGCCCCGCGGCGGTGGGCCAGGCTGTCCTCGGTGGCGATATAGGTCTGGGAATGCAGGGCATAGCCGTGATCGGCCATCAGCATGGTGCGGGCCTCGATGCCCTGGATCGCCATGGCGACCGGCAGGTCGGTTTCCCAGCAGAGCAGGCAGTCCACCTCGCCCGCGATCAGCGGCTGGGCGGAATATTGCGTGGGCACGATGCGGATGGCGTCGAAATCGACATCGTTCAGCTTGCACAGCGCCTGCAGCACGGGGGTGTTGGCGATGGCCATGCCGATGCTTTTCCCCGGCAGGTCCGCGGGGGTTTCCACCGGCTTGCCCGGCAGCGAGGCGATGGCGAAGGGGTTCTTCTGCATGGCGACGCCGATGATGCGGAACGGCGCCCCCTGCGCCACCGCCGCCGCGGCATAATCGGCGGCCGAGATGCCGACCAGCGCCGTCCCGGCCACCACCGGCGGCTCGACCGGGGCGTTCGGGCCGCCCTGCAGCAGCGAAACTTCCAGCCCCGCCTCGTGCCACCAGCCGTTCCGCAGCGCGATATAGCTGCCGGCGAACTGCACCGAATGCAGCCAGGAGAGCTGCAGCGCCACCGCTTCCTGCGCCCGCGCCCCGCGCGGCAGGCCGGAGAGGCCGAGCGCCAGCCCCGCCGCCCCCGTCCGCAAGAGCCGCCGGCGTGTCATCGGGGGATGGGTCATCGGGGCACCTCCGTTTCGGTCATCATGGGGTTGGGGACGAACGACCGTGCCCGGCGAGGCGTTCCCTCGGCCCCGGCTCCGGCGCGGCGAAGCCTTGCAGGATCAGGTCGCGCATCCGGTCCATCGGGATCGCCGGGCTGTCCGCGCCGGGGATCAGCCCGGGGACAAAACCCCAGGCGGCGCTGCGTTCGACCAGCGCCGCGGGGCCGATCACATGCATGGGCACATCGCGCCCGCCATCCGGCGCGATCCTTTGCGCGGCCTGGTGATCGCCCAGAACCAGGATCAGCGGCGCCTCGTCGGCGTGACGCAACGCATAGGCCGTCACCGTCTGCAGGGCATAGTCGATGGCGTCCCGGTAATGCCGCCGGATGCTTGCCGGGTCGCGCCAGACCGCCTGCGGGCTTTCCCCGGCGGCGGCCATGGCGGCGAAGGCGGAACCGTCGCCGACCTGGTCCCAGCCGATCAGCCGCGGCACCGGCACCCAGGGCGCGTGCGAGGAAATCAGCACCACCTGCGCGAAAAGCGGCGCGCCGTCCTGCCGGCGCAGCAGCCGGTCTGCGGCGGCCAGGGTGAACTGGTCGGGCATGGTCACCCAGTTGAAGGGCGGGCCGCGATAGCCCAGGTCCGCGTCGGCCAGGACGCGGTCGAAACCCATCCGCGCGGCCTCGGGCCAGGGGCGGGTGATGGCCGGCATCACGGCGGCGGTGCGGAACCCGGCGCGCTGCGCGTAATGGAACAGCCCCAGCCGCCCGCTGGCCAGCATGGCCTGGTAAAGCGGCTGGTCGCCGATCCACAGGCCCGAGGCGAATGTCGCATGTGCCAGCCAGCTTTGCCCGCCCTGCGTCGGCGAGGCGAGAAAGCCCGAGCGCATGGCAAGGCCGGCCCGCGCCAGATCGGCCTCGGCCCGGCGCAGGGTGGCAAGGTGGGTTTCGGCGTAGAAGGGCGTCGCGAAGCTGGCGCGGCCATAGCTTTCGACGAAGATCACCAGCACGTCGCGGTCGATGGCGCCCAGCAGGCCCGGCCGGTCGGCCATCGGGTCGTTTGCCGCGACTGCCCGGAAGTCGCGCAGCGCGGCGAGGGTGCCGGCGGCCAACCCGGCGCGCTGGCTGGCATAGCGGGCATTCCCGAACCCCGGCGCCATGGCCGGCAGCAGGACCAGCCCGATCGCCGCCGTCAGACCGATGCGACCGCGCCGCCCCGATGCCGGGCGGGTCCACAGCCCGGTCGCCCACCATAGCGCCGCGGCGATGCCCAGGGCGGCGAGGGCGGCGGCGAACACGGCGCCGAAAGCCGCAGGCGCGCCAAGGCTGCCGGCCAGCAGCCGCACCGCCGCGTCCAGCAGCGGCAGGTCGGCCGCCAGGTTGAAGGGCCGTCCCAGCGCCGCGCCCATGCCAAGATCGGCCAGCTTCTGCAGCGCCAGCAGCGTCAGCGCCGCCGCGACCGGCAGGCGTGCCACGCCGCCGCCGAGAACCAGAAAAAGCAGCAACAGCGGCAGTTCCGGCGTCGGGCGCAACGCGGCACCGGGCAGGATCAGCGCCAGCTGCATCGCCAGCGTCGCAGCCAGCAAGGGCAGCGCCCGGCGCATCGTCATGACCGGCGCCGCCACAGCCAGCGGATGTCGAGCGCGAAGGACAGCGCCAGCGCCGCCGTGGCGAACCAGGCCAGGAACCCGGCCTGCGCATGGCCCGGCAGCGGCGTCTGCAACAGGATCAGCGTGGCAAGCTGCAGCACGCAGATCGCCTTGCGCCGCTGCCGCTGCGGCAACTCGGCCCGCAGCCAGGGCAGGACGAGCCCGGCGGCGGCGAAGCCATAGCGCAGCACCCCAAGCAGCAGCACCCCGGGTCCCAGCGCCGTGTCCAGCCAGGCGTGCAGCGCCAGGGTCAGGGCGAAAGCGGCGTCCACCTCCATGTCGAACCGCGCCCCGAAGCCCGAGACGAGCCCCGAGCGCCGCGCCAGCCAGCCGTCCACCCCGTCGAGCGCCAGCGCCACACCCCCGGCGATCGCGACCGCCCATCCCGCCGCGGCGCCGTCCGCCAGCGGCGCCAGCAACGCGCAGGTGATGGCGGCGCGCAGCAGCGTCACCGCGTTGCAGCCGCCGATCCGGTCATGCGGATAGCTGCGGCGCATCTGCGTCAGGACCATGGCGCAGCCGCCCAGATACAGCGCGCTGGCGGCCAGCCAGCCCGCAGCCGTGCCGCCGATGCCGGCCAGCCGCAGCGCCTGCATGGCGAAAACGCCCATGGCGGCGCTGGCGGCAACCTGCGCCGGGATTCCGGCCGCCGGACGAGGCGGCGGCGCAAGCGGGCCGTGATCGTGGTCGGACATGGAAAAATGCTACGCCAAGCATGGATTCCGTCAAGATGCCACGGCTTTGCGGGCGGCGGCGGTTGCGCTAGGATGGCGCAAAGGAGCCAGCCGATGACCGAGTCCGCATCCGGTTACCGAACGCCCGCCCGCCTGTTCCACTGGATCGTCGCGCTTGCCGTGCTGCTGATGATCCCGGCCGGGCTGATCATGACCCGCGAGGGGCTGGACCGCGGGCTGCAAGACACGCTGTTCATCTTTCACAAGAATACCGGCACGCTGCTGATCCCGGTGATCCTGGCGCGGATCGTCTATCGCCGCCTGCACCCGCCGCCGCCGCTGCCGGATTCGGTGCCCGGCTGGCAGCGGCGGGCGGCGGCGGTCTCGCATCTGACGCTTTACGTGCTGCTGGTGGTGATGCCGCTCAGCGGCTTCGTGCGGGTGCGGGCAGGCGGCTTTCCCATCGAGTTGCTCGACGCGATGGGGGCCGGGCGCTGGCTGCCGAAATCCGAGGCCCTGGCCGGCGCCGCGCAGGGGCTGCATTTCCTTGCCGCCCTGCTGCTGATCGCGGTGCTGGCGGTGCATGTCTCGGCGGCGCTGCAGCACGCGCTGCTGCGCCGCGACGGGGTCTGGCAGCGCATCTGGCCGCCCCTTGGCGGGGGGTGAAGGGCAAAGGCCTGCTCAGTCCAGCGTGCGGCGGAACCGCAGCAACGCCAGCCCGCCCAGCACCGCCACCATGATCGACAGCGCGGCGAATTGCGGCGCGACATCGGCCGGGCCGGCACCCTTCAGCATGATGGCGCGCACCAGCCGCAGCAGATGCGTCACCGGCAGCACCTCGCCCAGGGCCTGCGCCCAGCCGGGCATGCCGCGGAACGGGAACATGAAGCCGGAAAGCAGGATCGAGGGCAGGAAGACGAAGATCGCGATCTGCATCGCCTGCATCTGCGTGCGCGCCGCGGTCGAGATCAGATAGCCCAGCAGCACCAGCGCCAGCACGAAGACCATCACCCCCGCCAGCAAAAGTCCCAGCGAACCCACGAAAGGCACGCCGAACACCGCCCAGGCCGCGCCCAGGATGACCAGAACCTGCACCGCGCCCACGGCAAGAAAGGGGGTGATCTTGCCCAGCATGATCTCGGCCGGGGTGGCGGGCATGGCCAGCAGGTTCTCCATGGTGCCGCGCTCGATCTCGCGGGTCAGCGCCATGGCGGTCATCATCACCATGGTCATCTGCAGGATCACCCCCAGCAGGCCGGGGACGATGTTGTATTGCGTGACGCCCTCGGGGTTGTAGCGGCGGTGGATGACGATCTCGGGGCCGGTCCGCGCCGGCTCGCCGGGGCGGTCGCGGCGAAAGGCGCCGTCCGCAAGGCGCGGCAGCGCGGCGATGGCGCCGCTGGTCGCCGAGGGGTCCGAGCCGTCCGCCTCGACCAGGATCTGCGGCCGGTCGCCGCGCTCCATGCGCCGGCCGAAATCGGCGGGCACCGTCACGATAAAGGAAACCTCGCCCCGGGTGATCAGCCGCTCGGCTTCCTCGGCCGAGGCGGCCGGGTGGGTGATACGGTAATAGCCGCTGTTTTCCAGCGCCGCGGCAAAACTGCGGCTGAAGCGGTCCTGCACCGGGGCGACCAGCGCCGCGGGCATGTTCCGGGGATCGCTGTTGATCGCATAGCCGAACAGAAAAAGCTGCATGATCGGCACGCCCAGCATCATGGCGAAGGTCAGCCGGTCGCGGCGCATCTGGATGAACTCCTTGCGCAGAAGCGCCCGCAGCCGTGTCGGGGAAAGGCTCATCGGACATTATCCTCGGAGAGTTCCATCAGCCGGATGAACACGTCCTCGAGGCTGGTCTCGGCCGGCTGGCCGGTCACGCCCTCGGCGGCCAGCGCGGCCTCGAGCTGCGCGCGGTCGGTGCCGGTGACGTGCAGCGCCGTGCCGAAGGGTTCGACCTGGCCGACGCCCGGCGCCCGGCGCAGGCGCTCGGCCAGCGCGCCCGGCCGCGCCGACCGCACGGTCAGCGTGACCAGCCCGGCGCCCGCGATCACTTCGGCCACGCTGCCCGAGACCACCAGCCGGCCATAGGCGATGTAGTTGATCCGGTGGCAGCGCTCGGCCTCGTCCATGTAATGGGTCGAGACCAGCACCGTCATGCCCCCCAGCGCTCGGGCGTGGATCTCGTCCCAGAACTGGCGCCGGGCCTTGGGATCGACGCCGGCGGTCGGCTCGTCCAGCAGCAGCAGCCGCGGCTGGTGCATGATGCAGGCCGCCAGCGCCAGCCGCTGCTTCCAGCCGCCCGACAGGCTGCCGGCCAGCTGCGTCCGGCGCGAGGTCAGGCCCAGATCCTCCAGCGTGTCGCGCACCGCCTGCCGCGGCAGGCCGTAGAGCCCGGCGACGAAGGCCAGGTTCTCCTCGATCGACAGATCCTCGTAGAACGAGAATTTCTGCGTCATGTAGCCGACCTGCCGGCGGATGGCGCGCTGCTGGCGGCGCAGGTCCAGGCCCAGCACCGTGCCGCTGCCGGCATCGGGCGTGAGCAGGCCGCAGATCATGCGGATGCAGGTGGTCTTGCCCGAGCCGTTCGGGCCCAGGAAGCCGGCGATCTCGCCCTTGGCCACCCGCAGCGCGACATTGTCGACCACCCGCCGGCCGCCGAAGGATTTCGTCAGCCCGGTCACATCGATGGCGGTGGCCGCGGTCATGGCGCCTTCCAGACCTCGACGATCTGGCCGGGTTTCAGGCCGCTGCCCGGTGCGGGGCGGGCCTCGACCAGATAGACCAGTTTCTGCCGGGTGTCGCGGGCATAGATGACCGGCGGGGTGAACTCGGCCTCGTCGGCGATGAACGAGACCCTGGCGTCGGTCGGCCTGCAGCCGTCGCAGCCGACCCGCAGCCGCGCGCCCGGCGACAGCGCGGCCAGTTCGGCCTCGGCGACGTAGAAGCGCAGCGTGACGGCACCCTCGGGCAGGAGGGTCAGGACCGGGGCCGACGGGCCGGCAAGCTCGCCCGGATGCCGCAGGATGTCGGTCACGGTGCCGGGCGCGGGTGCGGTCAGCCGGCGCTGCTGCAGCTGCCATTCCCTCACCTGCCGCTCGGGCTCGACCAGCGCCACGGCGGCGCGGGCGGCGGCGTCCTTGGAAAGATCGGTGACGGCGG
>NZ_JBHRXE010000005.1:0-24033 GCF_042648325.1 Paracoccus simplex
CCAACCCCCGGTCGGTGGGGTCCCTTTTGGACGCCGATCACCCCAGAAGCGGGGTCCTTATTCCACGCCGGTCAACATGCTCGATCAAGGCGCGGCAGGGTGAAACCGGCTGCAAGGGCCGCGCGATCCCCATGGACAAGCTCGACCGCATGGTGGTCAGCCACATCGAGGACCGCTTGCTCGATCCCGACCGGCTGGAGAAGCTGCTTGGGACCGTCCTCGGCCGCCGTGAGGATCAGGCCGACCGACGCCGGCAGCACATTGCCGAACTGGAGCGGCGGGCGGTCGAATCGGACATGCGCCTCAAGCGTCTCTACGACGCCATAGAGGCCGGCGTTGCCGATCTCGACGACCCGGCGCTCAAGGAGCGCATCGCCGGCCTCAAGGTCATCCGCGATCAGGCCAGGGCCGACGCCGACCGGGCGCAAGCCTTGCTCGATAGCCCCGGCCATAGCGCCATCACTCCGACGATGATCCAGGGCTTCGCCCGCCGCGCACGCGAGCGCATCCGGGGCGGCGAAGGGGGCTATCGGCGGGATCATCTACGCGCTCTGGCGCAACGTGTCGAAGTCGCGGACGACGCGATTCGCATCATGGGATCGAAGACGGAATTGTTGAGAACGCTTATTGCTGGCCAAGTGCGGCAGTCGGCGGCGGTTGGCGTGCCCAGAAGCGGACTGAAGTGGCGGAAGCGGTGGGATTCGAACCCACGGTGCGGTTCCCCGCACGCTAGTTTTCAAGACTAGAGCCTTAAACCACTCGGCCACGCTTCCGTTCCACCGCAAGGCTCACCGCACCGGACAGACATTCCGGCTCGGCCAGCTTACGCCGGCTTTCCCGAAACGAAACGACCAGCCCGTCTGTCCCGGTGAAAAGCTTGATCGAGATAAGCGCATGGCCCAGCCAGAGCAAGGCGGAATTCCGCGGCATTCGACATGCCCTGCCACCGGCGCACTCGCCAAAAGCCGTCGCTTACACCGGAATCCCCGGCAAGCGCAGCACCGCCCGCAACCCGCCCAGATCGGAGCGCTCCAGTGCCAGCCCGCCGCCATGCAGCGCCGCGAGGTCGGCGACGATGGCAAGGCCGAGGCCGGCACCGGGCGGGCCGGCCTCGTCCAGGCGGGCGCCGCGGGTCAGAGCAAGCGCATGATCCTCGGCCGACATCCCGGGGCCGTCATCCTCGATCAGCAGGCGCAGACTTTCGCCCTCGGCCCGTGCGGACAGGCGAATGCGACTGCCGGCCCATTTCACGGCGTTCTCGACCAGGTTGCCCAGCATCTCCTCGAGATCCTGTCGCTCGCCGGCGAAGGCGGCCGCGGGGGAGATAGCCAGATCGACCGCCAGCCCCGCGTCCAGGATCGGGCCGCGCAGCACCAGCAGGATGTCGTCGACCACCGGGGCAAGCGGCGTGCGCTGGCCCAGCAGCCGCGGTGCGGCCGAACTGCGGGCGCGGCGCAGATGCCAGCCAATCTGGCGGTCCATGCGTGCGATCAGCGCATGGCCGGGATGTTCGGCGGGCAGGGCATTGTCCAGCGCCGCCAGCGGCGTCTTCAGCGAATGCGCCAGGTTTCCGACATGCTCGCGCGAGCGGGCCAGCACGGCGCGGTTCTGTTCCAGCAGCGCGTTGATCTCGGCCGCGACGGGGCGCAGCTCGGCCACGGCGGGCAGGGGCAGCGTCTCGGTCCGGCCGGCGCGGATCGCCCGGATGTCCCGGCCCAGCCGGTCCAGGCTGCGCAGCCCGGCCGCGACCTGCAGCACGCTGGCCAGCGCCAGCGCCAGCCCCAGCACCGCAAGCGAGACGGCCAGCGGCCGGCGCAGGCGGGACAGGCTGGCCTCGATTTCGGCCCGCGGCGCGGTCACCGTCACCGCCAGCGCCGAGCCGTTGTCGGGCAGGGTGAAGCGATGATGGGTCACGCGCAGCGCCTCGCCCTCGGGTCCGATGCCGCGACCGCCCTGCACCTCCGCATCGGGCGGCTTCAGCACATTGTCGAACAGCGAGGGCGATTTTTCCATCGCCGTGCCGTCCTGGCTCAGCTGCCAGAACCAGCCCGAAAGCGGCCGGTCGAAGCGCGGATCGGCGGGAACAGGACCGGCGATCAACCGCCCGCCGGCGTCGATCGAGGCGCCGGCGATCAGGGCCTCGGCCACGGCCTCGGTCTCGGCATCGAAGCGGCCGGTGACGAAATCCTCGAGGATGGCGGCCAGCGCCAGGTAGCCGGCCAGCAGCGCCACTCCGGTCAGCGCCGCCCCGAGCCCGATCAGCCGTGCGCGGATGGAATCGCGGGGCAGGATCAAGCGGCGGTCCTCAACACATAGCCCTCGCCGCGCCGGGTCTCGATCAGGCCCTCGCCGATCTTTCTGCGCAGGCGGCCGATCACCACCTCGATGGACTTGAAGTCGCGGTCGGCGGCGGAATCATAAAGATGGTCGGACAGTTCGCTGCGGCTGACCACGCGGTTCTGGTGGTGGATCAGATAGGACAGGATGCGCGTCTCGAACCCCGTCAGCTTCAGCGCCATGCCGTTGCGGGTGATGACGCCAAGCTGGGTGTCGAGCCGCAGCGGCCCGGCCTTGATCACCGCCTGGGCATGACCGGCGGCGCGGCGCACCAGGGTCTGGGCGCGGATCACCACCTCCTCCAGCCGGAAGGGCTTTACCGCGTAATCGTCGGCGCCGGCGCGGAAGCCCGCCACCTTGTCGGTCCAGTCGCCGCGCGCGGTCAGGATCAGCACCGGCATGGTCACGCCGCCCTCGCGCCAGCGGGTCAGCACCTCGAGCCCCGGAATGCCCGGCAGGCCCAGGTCAAGCACGGCAAGGTCATAGGTCTCGGTCGCACCGAGGAACTCGCCCTGCGTGCCGTCCACGGCCAGGTCGCAGGCAAAGCCGCCGTCGCGCATGGCCTGGGCGAGTTGGGCGGACAGCGTGGGATCGTCCTCGACGATCAGGCATTTCATGGCTCGGGCCCTTTCCGGCGGGCTTCGGTCAGCCCGGCACCCGCCACTTCCAGGAAATCGCCGCTATGCGCATCCAGCCGGACCACCAGCACGTCGCGCGCCGGCGTCAGCAGCCGCAGCTGATGCACCAGCACCACGCCGCGGTCGCGTTCCTGCGGCGTGGGCGGGACCAGGCGGGCGGCGATCAGCCGGCCCCGGAACCGCTCCTGCACGATCTGGGCGGCGCGTTTCAGCGGCAGGATGCGGTCGTCCTGCCGGCCGAGCGCCTCGAATTCCGGCTCCCATTCCTCGGCCCGGGGGCCGTCGCGGTCGTGGCCGCGATCCTCGGCCCGGGCGGGCGAGGTCAGGGCCAGGACAGCCAGCAGAAGCAGGGCGGGGATGCGCGGGCGGATCATGGTCCCTATGTAATCGCGCAATTCCAAACGAAAGCCAAACGGGCCGTTGGTCTTTGGTTGGTCGGCCGGAGGCTATTGATCGATTCGCATTGGGGGCCCTGTGGCCCCGATAGGAAGGAACCAGAAATGAGCAGAACATTCCCGACCTCGATCGCGCTTTCGGCGCTGCTGGCGGTGCTGGCCGCACCGGCCATGGCGCAGGACACCGCGCCCGCCCCGCAACCCCCGGCCGCCGCCGGAGTGCAGGCCGAAACGCAGGCCGAAACGCAGGCCGAGGCGCCGTTGCCCAAGGCGCTGCAGGATGCCGGCCTGACCGATGTCACCCGCAAGCGCGGCCCGCATGGCGGCACCCGGATCGAAGCCAAGCTGCCCGACGGCAGCCGGATCGGCGTCATGCTGGACGACAAGGGCCAGTTGCGCGGCCTGCGGGCCAAGGGCGAGGCGGCGCTGCCGCGGGCGCTGGTCGAGCAACTGGTGCCGCAGGCGGTCCGCGACAGCGCCGTCTATGCCGAACTGGGCACGCTGAAGGCGGTGTTCTCGGGCCAGCGCGGCGTGATGCTGGCCGGGCAGGACGGCGACAGGAACAAGGTACGCGCCGCCTTCGCCGAGGACGGGACGCTGCTGCGCTTCGGCCGCGGCGATGACGACCGGCCGGGTTTCCGCGACCGGGATGCGCGCCACGACCGGAAGGGTGACCACCACCGCCGCCATCACCGCGACGACGACCGCGGCTGGCATCGCGAAGGCCGGGGCGAAGGTCAGGGCGAAGGCCGGGGCGAGGACCGCGGACCGGGGCGCGACCTGCCGCCGCCGCCCCGCGTGGCGCCCGAGGGGCAGGCGCCCGCCGACGCGCCGCAGCGCCAGGGCGCCGTGGCCCCCGCGCAGCCGCTCGGCCGCGGCGCGGTGGGCGCGGCGCTGACCGCAACCGGCTATAGCGGGCTGGGCGAGATCACGCAGGACGGTCGGCGCATTCTCGCCCAGGCCGTCAATCCGGAAGGCGAGCCGGTTTCGCTGGAAATGAACGCCCAGGGCCGGGTGATGCGGGAAATCAACCGCTAGCGCTCGCATCGCGTGCATCGGGGCTGCCCGGCGGTTCGGCGCGGGCAGCCCTTGTCTTGTCGGCAAATCCGATCAACTCTTGGCAAGAGCCCGCCATTCGCAGCGAAAAGGCTTGCCTGATCCGCGCGGCAATGCGAAATCCGCTCGGAATTTCTGGGCGTTCGCGCCCAAAGAACAGGGGTCGGTCGATGCGTCGTCGCGAATTTGTCATCTCTGCCGGTGCCGCCATGACGGCGGTCGGCGCCCTGTCATCCTCGCTGGGGGCGGCGCTCGCGCAGGAGAGCCCGGAAACCGCGGCCCCCGAAGCCGAGGCCGAGCCGGTCGAGGTCGCGCCGCCCAAGCCCTTCGGCTTCGAGGATGTGGCGGCCATGGCCAAGGACCTGGCCTCCAAAGCCTATGAATATCGCGATGCCGAACTGGTCGGCAGCTTCGCCAACCTGACCTATGACCAGTATCGCGGCATCCGCTTCCGCCGCGACCGCGACCCCTGGGTCGGCAGCCGCGATTTCGCGCTGGACCTGCTGCCGCCGGGGGCGATCTTCCACGAGCCGGTGGATATCAGCCTGGTGGACGAGGGCGTGGTGATCCCGGTCCGGTTCGATCCGCACATGTTCGACTTCGATCCGGCGCAATTCCCCGACGGCGTCGATTACGAGACGCTGGGCAGCATGGGCTGGTCGGGCTTCCGCCTGCGCGCGCCGCTGAACCGCCCCGACGTGATGGACGAGATCGCGGTCTTCCAGGGCGCCAGCTATTTCCGCGCCGTGGCCCGGGGTACGCTTTACGGCCTGTCGGCGCGCGGTCTGGCCATCGGCACCGGCAGCGCCGAGGGCGAGGAATTCCCGCTGTTCCGCGGTTTTTGGATCCACAAGCCGGGGGAGCAGGACCGCTCGGTGCTGATCCATGCGCTGCTGGACAGCGAATCCGTCTCGGGCGCCTTCGAGTTCCGCATCACCCCCGGCGCCGAAACCGTGTTCGACACCCGTGTGGCGCTGTTCCCGCGCACCGACATGGGCAATGCCGGCATCGCGCCGCTGACCTCGATGTACTGGTTCGGGCCCACCGACCGCTCGCGCGTGGACGATTACCGGCCGGCCGTGCATGACAGCGACGGGTTGCAGATGCTGACCGGCGACGAACAGCGGCTGTGGCGGGTGCTGTCGGGACATAGCGCCTTGCAGATCTCGGCCTTCATGGACAACAATCCGCTGGGCTTCGGCCTGGCGCAGCGGGCGCGGGACTTCGAATCCTACAAGGATGCCGAGGCGCGCTATGAAAAGCGGCCCTCGGCCTGGATCGCGCCGCAGGGCGAATGGGGCAAGGGTACCGTCACCCTGGTCGAGATCCCGGTCGAGAACGAGTTCAACGACAATATCGTTTCGTATTGGCAACCGGGCGACCGGTTGGTGGCGGGCAATCGCTACGATTACAGCTACATTCTGACCTTTGCCGCCGAAGTGCCTGACAGCGCGCCGATTTCCCGCGTGGTCGAGACCATGTCCGGCAAGGCGGTCAACAATGCCACCGGCCGCACCTATGTGGTCGATTTCGACCTTGGCCTGTTCGGGGCCGAGAATCCGGTGCCGCAGATCCGCGCCTCGGCCGGGCGGATCGGGCACAGCTACCTGCTGCGCCTGCCCGAGCAGCGGCGGATGCGGCTGGCTTTCGAATACCTGCCCGAGGGCGCCAAGCTCGCCGATCTCTCGGCGGTGCTGAACGGGCCGGAGGGTCCGCTGAGCGAGACCTGGATCGCCCGTTGGACGCGCGAGTGAGTGACGTGACCGACATCCGCAGCCAGCCGGGCGCGCTTCCGGCGAGCCGGGCCGAGACCCTGCCGCTTTCCGCCGACGAGGAATGGGAGGCGCTGGACCTGCCCCGGGCCGAGGCGCCGGCGACGCCGCCCGAGGCGCCGCTGGACATGCCCGAACAGGATTTTCGCGCCCGGCCGCCGATGGGGCCGGACAGCGGCTGGCCCTCGATCGGCACCATCGCCGCGCGGCTGGTGGCCTTCGGCGGCGCGGCGGCGATCGGCTGGTTCGGCTGGAAGCAGATGGTGCTGGCTTTCGGCACCAGCATGACCTTCCTGCAATCGGTGCTGCTGGTGCTGTTCGCGCTGACCTTTAGCTGGGTCGGCTTTTCCTTCGCCTCGATGGTCTCGGGGCTGTTCGCGCGGCGGCTGCGCACCCCGACCGGGCCGAACGCCGCCCGCATCGCGGTGATCATGCCGGTCTACAACGAGGATGCCGCCACGACCACCGGCCTGCTGGCGGCGCTGGCGCGCGACCTCTATCGCGTCGGCCTGGGCGACCGGGCCGAGATCTTCGTGCTGTCCGACAGCCGCGAGCCGGGTGCCGTGCTTGAGGAAATGGCGGCGATCAGCCGGTTGCGCGACATTTCCCCGGTGCCGGTCTGGTATCGGCGCCGCCGCAGCAACAAGGGCCGCAAGGCCGGAAACGTCGCGGATTTCGTCACCCGCTGGGGCGGCCGCTACGAGCAGATGGTGGTGCTGGATGCCGACAGCGTGGTCGGCGCCGCGACCATCAAGGCGCTGTCGGCGCGGATGAATGCCGATCCGGCCATCGGGTTGATCCAGACGATGCCGATGCTGGTCGGCGGCCAGACCATTTTCGCCCGGCTGACGCAATTCGCCGGCCGCATCTACGGCCCCGCCATCGCCCGCGGCGTCGCCGCCTGGTCGGGCAACAGCGGCAATTTCTGGGGCCATAACGCGATGATCCGCGTCAGCGCCTTTGCGCAATGCTGCGGCCTGCCGGAGCTGTCGGGCAAGCCGCCCTTCGGCGGCACCGTCCTGAGCCACGACTTCGTCGAGGCCGCGCTGTTGCGCCGGGCCGGCTGGAAGGTGCGGCTGGACCACGATCTGCGCCAGAGCTTCGAGGGCTGCCCGCCGACGCTGCTGGACATGGCCGTGCGCGAGCGCCGCTGGGCGCAGGGCAACCTGCAGCACGCGCGGCTGATCTTCTCGCGCGGCTTCGCCTGGATCAGCCGGGTGCATTTCGTCATCGGCATCCTGGGCTTCCTGATGTCGCCGATCTGGCTGGCGATGATCCTGGTCGGGCTGGCGCTGTCGGCCAATGTGCTGCTGTCGCGGCCGGATTATTTCCCGCAGACCTACCAGCTGTTCCCGACCTGGCCGACCTTCGACCCGGTGCGGATGCTGTGGCTGTTCGTCGCAGCGATGTCCTTCCTGCTGGTGCCGAAATTCATCGCCATCTTCCGCGCCTGGCTGCGGCCGCTGGCGCGCAATTCCGGCGGCAACGTGCGGCTTCTGGCCTCGGCCATGTTCGAGATCGTGCTTTCGGCCCTGATCGCGCCGGTGCAGATGCTGATCCAGACCCGGCAGATCTTCGAGATCCTGCGCGGCCGCGATTCCGGCTGGGAGGCCCAGGTCCGCGCCGGCCAGATGCCGCCCTGGGGCGTGGTGCTGCGCCGCCACGCCATCCATGTCGTCACCGGCACGGCGACGCTTTTGGTGCTGGCCTTCCTGGCGCCCTGGCAGCTGGTCTGGCTGTCGCCGATCCTGGCCGGGCTGATCCTGTCGCCGCTGACCTCGCGCTGGTCGGCAAGCCCGGTCTTCGGCCGCTGGGCCCGCCGCCAGGGCCTGCTGGTCACCCCCGAGGAGCGCGACCCGCCCGAGGTGCTGACCGCCGCCAATGCGCTGGACTTCCGCGTCGCCGGCACCTTGCCGCGCGAGGGGCTGGCGCTGCTGGGCCGCGACCCGGCGCTGCGCGCCCGCGTCGCGGCATTGCTGCCCGCAACCTCGCAGGCCCCGGCTTCCGAGCGGCTGGATGCCATCTCGGCCGAGGCCAAGATCGGCCACGCCGCCTCGCGCCAGCAGGCGCTGAGCTTCCTGAACCCGGCCGAGAAGCTGGCGCTGATCGAGAACCGGACCCTGATCGAAGCCTTCGCGAAGCTGCCGCAATGAAACGGATCGTCGCTCTGGACATGCTGCGCGGCTATGCGCTGGTCTGCATCATGCTGGATCACATGCCGATCGGCCTGTTGCGCAACCTGACGCTGACCAATTTCGCCGTCTTCGACGCGGCCGAGCTGTTCGTGCTGCTGTCGGGCTTCCTGGTCGGCATGGTCTGGGTCAAGGTCGAGGCGCGCCAGGGCCGCCGCACCGCGCAGTTGCGCTTCCTGCGCCGCGCGGCGCAGGTCTGGCTGGCGCTGATCGCGGGGGCGATCCTGCTGGCGCTGTTCTCGGCGCTGCTGTTCAAGCTGCACATGAATCACACCGCGGTCTGGTTCCAATATGCGCGCTGGATCCTCGAACATCCCATCGGCTATGTCGCCACCGTGGCGCTGATGTGGATGCAGCCGAACCTGCTGGACGTGCTGGCGCTTTACGTGCTGCTGATCGCCACCGTGCCGCTGACCGTGCCCTTCCTGCTGCGCATGCCCTGGGTCGCCCTGGCGGTGTCGGTGGCGATCTGGTGGTTCGCCGCCCCGCTGAACGCGATGATCCCGAACCAGCGGCCCGGGCCGGGCCTGCTGTTCAACCCCTTCGGCTGGCAACTGCTGTTCTTCTCGGGCGTGGCGATGGGGGCGTTCCGCGACCGCCTGATGCCGGTGCTGCAGCGCCATGGCCGGCTGCTGACCGCAGTCTCGGCGACGGTGCTGCTGTTCAGCCTGACCGTCGTGCTGAGCTGGAAGATCGGCGCGCCGGCCAAGCCCTTGACCGATGCCCTGCGCCAGATCACCGGCGGCATCGACAAGTGGTCGCTGGATTTCGTCCGCTTCGCCGCCATCCTGGCCGCCAGCTGGATCGTGGCGGTGCCGCTGGCCCGGCCCTTTGCCTGGATGGCGGGAACCCGGCCGGGCGAGGCGCTGGCCGAGATCGGCCGCGGCGGGCTTTTCTCGTTCATCGTCTGCGTGATGCTGTCGATCTGGGGCGATGCGCTGGACATGACGGTGGCCAAGGGCGGCGCGGCCTGGTTCTGGCTGCGGCTGGCCATCGACCTGTGGCTGATCGTGGCTTTCTGGGCGATTGCCGCGCTGTGGATGCGGCGCGAAAGCTGGTTGCCGCAGCTGCGCGCGCGACTTCGGTTGGATTGACGCGTGACCCGTCGCCGCTCAATTTGGCGCGCAGGTCACGGAGGGACAGATGAAATCGGATATCGAGATCGCCCGAGCGGCGCAGAAACAGCCCATCGGCCGGATCGCCGCCCGCCTCGGTCTGACCGAGGGCGACATCCTGCCCTATGGACATGACAAGGCCAAGATCAGCCATGCCTGCATCCGCGGCCTGGCAGAGCGGCCGCAGGGCCGTCTGGTCCTGGTCACCGCCATCAACCCGACCCCGGCCGGCGAGGGCAAGACCACCACCACCGTCGGCCTGGGCGACGCGCTGAACCGCATCGGCAAGCGCGCCACCCTCTGCATCCGCGAGGCCAGCCTGGGGCCGAATTTCGGCATGAAGGGCGGCGCGGCGGGCGGCGGCTATGCGCAGGTGATCCCGATGGAGGACATGAACCTGCACTTCACCGGCGATTTCCACGCCATCACCAGCGCCCACAACCTGCTGTCGGCGATGATCGACAACCACATCTATTGGGGGAACCCGCTGCGCATCGACCCGCGCCGGATCACCTGGCGCCGGGTCATGGACATGAACGACCGGGTGCTGCGGCAGATGGTGATCGCGCTTGGCGGTCCGGCGAACGGCTATCCGCGCGAGACCGGCTTCGACATCACCGTCGCCTCCGAGGTGATGGCGATCCTGTGCCTGGCCTCGGACCTGGCCGATCTGCAGGAGCGTCTGGGCCGGATCGTCGTCGGCCACACCATCGACCGCCAGCCGATCACCGCGCGCGACCTGGGCGCGGACGGGGCGATGACGGTCCTGCTGCGCGATGCGCTGCAGCCCAATCTGGTGCAGACGCTGGAGAACAACCCGGCTTTCGTGCATGGCGGACCCTTCGCCAATATCGCCCATGGCTGCAATTCGGTCATGGCGACGCGCACGGCGCTGGCGCTGTCGGATTACGTCGTGACCGAGGCCGGTTTCGGCGCCGACCTGGGGGCCGAGAAATTCCTGGACATCAAGTGCCGCCTGGCCGGGCTGCAGCCCGACGCGACGGTGCTGGTCGCCACGGTCCGGGCGCTGAAGATGAATGGTGGCGTGGCGCGGGCCGATTTGGGGACCGAGAATGTCGCGGCGCTGCGGGCCGGCTGCGCCAATCTGGGTCGCCATATCGAAAATCTGCGCCGCTACGGCCTGCCGGTGGTGGTGGCGATCAACCATTTCTCCAGCGATACCGAGGCCGAGGTGGCCGCGTTGACCGAATATTGCCGCGCGCACGGGGTTCAGGCGGTGCTGTGCCGGCACTGGGCCGAGGGCGGCGCCGGCGCCGAGGATCTGGCCCGCGCTGTGGTGGCGCTGGTCGAGCAGGGCGGGAATTTCACGCCGCTCTATCCCGACGACATGCCGCTGCGGCAGAAAATCGAGACGGTCTGCAAGCGCATCTACCGCGCCGAGGAGGTCGAATTCCTGCCGCATATCATCGAGCGGCTGGACGAATGGCAGGCCGCCGGCCATGGCCATCTGCCGGTCTGCATGGCCAAGACGCAATATTCCTTTTCCGCCGATCCGACGGCGCTTGGCGCACCCGAAGGCTTCACCATCCCGGTGCGCGAGGTGCGGCTTTCGGCCGGGGCCGGCTTCGTGGTGGCGATCTGCGGCGACATCATGACCATGCCGGGCCTGCCGCGCAACCCGGCGGCGCTGCGCATCGGGCTGGACGGCCGGGGCGACGTGCAGGGCCTGTTCTGAGGCATGCGGGCGGGGTTTCCCATCGCGCTGCCGGGCATGACGGTCGGGCTTCTGGGCGGCTCCTTCGATCCCGCGCATGACGGCCATGTCCAGATTACCGAAGAGGCGCTGCGCCGCTTCGGCCTGGACCGGGTCTGGTGGCTGGTCAGCCCCGGAAACCCGCTGAAGGCGCATGGCCCGGCGCCGCTGGACCAGCGCATCGCCCGGGCCGGGCGGATCATGCGCCACCCGCGGGTCGCGATCACCGGCATCGAGGCGCGTCTGGGCACGCGCATGACCCGCGACACCATCGCGACGCTGCAGCGGCTTTATCCCGGCGTGCGCTTCGTCTGGCTGATGGGGGCGGACAATCTGGTGCAATTCGATCGCTGGGACCGCTGGCGCGACATCGCGGCGCGGGTGCCGATCGGGGTGATCGCGCGGCCGGGCTGGCGGATGCCGGCCCGCTTCTCGCGCGCGGCGCGGATGCTTTGGGCATCGCGCCTGCCCGAGTCGCGAGCCCGTGAACTCGCCTGCGCTAGGCCCCCGGCCTGGGCGATGATAAACCTGCCGCTGAACAAGCTGAGTTCGACCGCGATCCGGGCGCGGCGGCGGAAAGGAACGACATGAATGCAGTCTCGCGGCGCGGTTTCATCGCAGGGTTCGGGGCCGGGCTGGGTTTGCTGGCGCTGGCGCCCCGCCTGGCATCCGCGCAGGCCGTGCGGGCGCCGGTGGCAGCCTTCGACGCCGAGACCCGCATCGCCGAGGCCGGGCTTGGCGGCGCGGTGGCCTATGCGCTGATCGACCCTGCGACCGGCACCGTCCTGGCCGAACGCCAGGCCGACCTGCCCCTGGCCCCGGCCAGCACGCTGAAATCGGTGACGGCGCTTTACGCGCTTGACCGGCTGGGCGCCGGGCATCGCTTCGCCACGCGGGTCTTCCGCGCCGGCAACATGCTGATCCTGGCCGGGGGCGGCGATCCGGTTCTGGACACCGACGCGCTGGACGCGCTTGCCGCCGCCACTGTCGCGGCCGAGAAGGGTTCGGGCCGCGGCGCGCCGGTCAGCTTCGCCGTCTGGGGCGGCGCCTTGCCGCGCATCGGCCGGTTGGATCCGGCGCAGGACGAGCATCTGCCCTACAACCCCTCGATCTCGGGCATGGTGCTGAACTTCAACCGCGTGCATCTGAACTGGCGGCGCGGCGAGCAGGGCTATCGGCTGTCCCTGCAGGCGCGGGGGCGCAAGCTGTCACCGCGGGCCTATACCGCCTCGATCGCGCCGGTGGACCGGGCGCTGCCGCTGTTCACCTATGAGTCCGGCAAACGGGAGAACTGGACCATCGCCCGGCGCAGCCTCGGCAAGTCGGGCAGCCGCTGGCTGCCGGTGCGCCGCCCCGAGCTTTACGCGGGCGACGTGTTCCAGACGCTGTGCCGGGCGCGCGGGCTGGTTCTGCCCAATCCCGAGGTGATCGAGCTTCTGCCGGACGGGCAGGAGATCGCGCGCCAGGACAGCCCGCCGCTCGACGAGATCATCCGGGGCATGATGGAATATTCCACCAACCTGACCGCCGAGGTCATCGGCCTGCAGGCCAGCGGCGCCGGCGATATCGGCAGATCGGCGGCTGCCATGGCGGACTGGCTGCGCGGGCAGGGGATCGCCACCGGATTCGCCTTCCACGACCATTCGGGCCTGTCGCCCGAGAACCGGGTCACCGCGCGGATGATGGCGCAGCTGGCTGCCGGGCCGGGGCAGGCGCGGGGCCTGCGCGGGCTGATGAAGACGATCCCGCTGCGGGACGCGCAGGGCAAGCGCAAGCCAAGCGACATCGCCGTCGAGGCCAAGACCGGCACGCTGAACTTCGTCTCGAACCTGGCCGGCTATGCGCAGCGCGAGGGCGGGCGGGAGTTGGCCTTTGCCATCCTGACCGGCGACGAGCCGCGCCGCGCCGCCAGCCAGGGGCAGGAACTGCCCGAAGGCGTCATGGGCTGGACCAAGCGCTCGAAACGCCTGCAGCAGGCGCTGATCGAGGGCTGGGCCGGCGAACATGGCGCGCCGGCGCTGGCCGCCGCCTCGTCGGATATGGCGGGCCAGCCCTAAAGCAGCCGGTGCCGGGCGCGGGCGGCCAGTTCGATGGCCGCGGCGTGCAGGCGCTCGATCTCGAGCTGGTCGCGGATCTCGGCCAGCATCTCGGCCTCGATTTCGCCCAGCCTGCCGTCCGAGGCCGCCACGTCGCAGGCCAGCACATAGGCGGTGTCGTAAAGTTTTTCCGGCAGCGCCTCGCGCACCAGTCCGAAGAGGGCGTCGAGCCCGTCCTCTTCCTCGAACAGGCTCAGCACCGTCTGCGACACGGCGCGGATGCGGTCGATGTCGTAATTGGCGAAGACCGGCGTGTGGTTCACCGCCCGCTCGATCGCCAGCAGTTCCGAGGTGCGTGGATTCTGGTCCGAGGCCGAGACCCCCACCATGACCGCGACCAGCGCGTCGCAGGGCGAAAACGGGGGAACATTGTCGGGCATGGCAAATCTCCGTGGCTCTGGGGCGAAATTATTGACCATTCCGGCCCGTTTCAATACGGGGGAAAGCCTAAGCTATGGAGACCCGACCATGACCGCCCTGCGCGACGCCGCGATGAAATCCAAGGCCTGGCCCTTTGAGGAGGCCCGCCGCGTGCTGAAACGCTATGAGAAGAAGGATCCCGAGAAGGGCTATGTGCTGTTCGAGACCGGCTACGGCCCCTCGGGCCTGCCGCATATCGGCACCTTCGGCGAGGTGGCGCGCACGACGATGATCCGCCGGGCGTTCGAGATGATCTCGGACATCCCGACGCGGCTGTTCTGCTTCTCGGACGACATGGACGGGATGCGCAAGGTTCCCGACAACGTGCCCCAGCAAGAGATGCTGCGCCAGCACCTGCAAGAGCCGCTGACCACGGTGCCGGACCCGTTCGGTGAATATGACAGCTTCGGCGGGCACAACAACGCCATGCTGCGCCGGTTCCTGGACACTTTCGGGTTCGAATACGAGTTCATCAGCGCGACCGAGTTCTACAAATCCGGCCAGTTCGACGCGACGCTGCTGACGGCGGCCGAGAGATATGACGCCATCATGCAGGTCATGCTGGCGTCCTTGCGCGAGGAGCGCCAGCAGACCTATAGCTGCTTCCTGCCGATCAGCCCCAAGACCGGCAAGGTGCTGTACGTGCCGATCAAGCATGTCGATGCCAAGGCCGGCACCGTCACCTTCGACGACGAGGACGGGCAGGAGCTGACCCTGCCGGTCACCGGCGGCCATGTGAAGCTGCAATGGAAGCCGGATTTCGGCGCCCGCTGGGCGGCGCTGGACGTCGATTTCGAGATGTATGGCAAGGATCACTCGACCAACACCCCGATCTATGACGGCATCTGCAAGATCCTGGGCGGGCGGCCGCCCGAGCATTTCACCTATGAGCTGTTCCTGGACCAGCACGGGCAGAAGATCAGCAAGTCCAAGGGCAACGGCCTGTCCATCGACGAATGGCTGACCTATGCGGCGACCGAGAGCCTGAGCTATTTCATGTTCCAGAAGCCCAAGACGGCGAAGCGGATGCATTTCGACGTCATCCCCAAGGCGGTGGACGAATACCACCAGCAGCTGCGCGCCTATCCCGACCAGACGGTCGAGCAGCAGCTGGCCAACCCGGTCTGGCACATCCATGGCGGCGCGGTGCCGGCCTCGGACATGGTGGTGCCGTTCCAGATGCTGCTGAACCTCGCCTCGGTGGCGGGGGCCAAGGACAAGACCGGGCTTTGGGGCTTCATCCGCCGCTATGCGCCCGAGGCCAGCCCCGAGACCAACCCGACGCTGGACGCCGCGGCGGAATTCGCGGTGCGCTATTTCAACGATTTCGTGGCGCCGACGCGGGTGTTCCGCCAGCCTTCCGAGATCGAACGCCGGGCGCTGGAGGATCTGGCCGGGCGGCTGGCGGCCTGGGACCAGCCCGCCGATGCCGAGGCCTTGCAGACCATGGTCTTCGCCATCGGCCGCGAGCACGGGTTCGAGCCGATGAAGGATTGGTTCCAGGCGCTTTACCAGGTGCTGCTGGGCGCCGATCAGGGACCGCGCTTCGGCGGGTTCATCGCGCTTTACGGCGTGGCCGAAACCCGGGCGCTGATCGAGCGCGCGCTGGCCGGCGAGCTGGCGGCAGAACCAACCGCCTGATCCGGCGAGTGAATGCGGTGTTGCGCGCGGCCGCGTTGCCGCGCGCGCCCGGTTAACGGCCGGTTAACGCCAGATTGCCAGAGTCCTGACAGACCGCGCGGGCATCCGCCTCGCATGATCTGGAATAGGGAGAAATTGGCATGACCATTGCGATTATCGGCAACCAGTCGTTGATGCCGCGCGCCTTCCGGCTGGGCCTGAATCAGTGGTCCCAGAGCGATGGCCGGGCCGGGTCTCCGACCTGGGCGGGGGCGGCGAATGCGGCGATCGTCCCGGCGGACGAGGATTTCGGCAGTTGCCTTGAGATCCTCAAGATTCAGACGGTGACCTCGATCCGCTACATGCGGCGCACGCCGATCAATCCGGGCAGCTATCTGCGCATCTCGGCCCGGGTGAAGGCCATCGCCGGCAACCTGCCGCAGGTGCGCATCGCGGCCTTCGCCGGCAATGCCGCGGGCGAGAATGTCGCGGGCGTGACGCAGGTGGGCCCGGCGGTGGCGCTGCCGGGCTATGGCCAGGTGGTCGAGGTTTCGGCCATCGTCGGCTCGGGCCGGCGCGAGGGCGTGGACATGCCCTGGGGGCGCAACGCCGCCTTCGGCCATTTCGGTCTGGATCTGACCGGCGACAACAACGGCTCGATCCGAATCGAAAGCGTGGTGATCGAGGATGTGACAGCGGCCTTCGTGCCGGGGATGTTGGACTGGGTGGACGTGCGCGATTTCGGCGCTGTCGGCAACGGCGTAGCCGACGACCGGGCCGCCTTCCTGGCCGCCGATCAGGCGGCTGCCGGGCGCGGCGTGCTGGTTCCGGAGGGCAGTTATTTCATCGGCTCGGACCTGAGCATCGCCTCGCCCATCCGCTTTACCGGCACGCTGCGCATGCCGCGCGCGGCCCGGCTGGCGCTGACGCGCAGCTTCGATTTTCCCAGCTACGCCTCGGCCTTCGGCGACGAGACCGAGGGGCTGAAGCGTGCCCTGCAGGCGCTGCTGGGTTTCACCGACCATGCGGTGCTGGACCTGTGCGGCCGGGTCGTGCACCTGGCCGAGCCGATCACCATCGCCGGGGCGGTCCCGGGCATGACCAGCTTTGCCAATCGCCGGGTGATCGCCAACGGCCAGATCAGCATCACCCCCGGCCCGGCCTGGGACACGGCGACCGTCACCTCGGTCGCGACCTACAACCCGAACCAGTCGCTGACCCTGTCCGGCGTCGGCAATGTCGCCAATATCGAGATCGGCTCGCGCGTGGCCGGCAACGGCGTCGGGCGCGAGGTCTATGTCCGCGACAAGAACCTGGCCCAGGGCACGCTGACGCTGTCGAACCCGCTTTACGGCGGGGCGGGGACGCGCAGTTATACCTTCCACCGCTATCGCTACGCCTTCGACTTCGCCGAGATGGAGCAGCTGAGCCGCTTCAACTTCGACGACATCGAGTTCCTGCTGGAGGGCAATGCCAGCGGCGTCATGCTGGCCAAGACCGGCACCATGAACTGTTTCCGCGACTGTTACTTCACCCGGCCGAAGGATCGCGGGATCACCTCGATCGGCTCGGCCTGCCAGGGGATGCTGGTCGACCGCTGCGAATTCCTATCGAACGAGATGGGCGATCTGGCGCAGAACCGCAGCACCATCGCGCTGAACGTCAACAACAACGACACCAAGATCCGTCACAGCCGCTTCATCCGCTTCGCGCATTTCGCGGTGATGAACGGCGGCGGCCACATGATCGAGGGCAATCACTGGTTCCAGGGCGACAATGCCCAGAACGGCGTGCGCTTCGGCGGGCTGATCCTGACCCAGACCAACGTGCAGGCGACGGTGACCGGCAATTACATCGACAATTGCTCGATCGAATGGACGAACGAGCACGACGCGGCGCCGGATTTCCTGGGCGACGAATATTCCTTTGGCGGGCTGACCATCACCGGCAACACCTTCCTGGCCTCGAACACGACGCTGGGCTTCAACTGGCTGGTGGTCAAGCCCTATGGCAGCGGGCATTTCATCCATGGCCTGGCGGTGATGGGCAATGTGTTCAAGTCGCTGGTGAACAAGATCACCCGCATCGACCGGGTGGACACCACCTTTGCCGACCTGAACTATCAGCGGATGCGCAACATCCAGTTCCAGGGCAACATGTTCAACGGCGTGAACACCTATGTCGCCAATCCGGTGGACATCAGCCACAGCCAGGCCACCGCCGCGAACCGCTGGCTGATCACGGTGGACAAGGCGCTGCCCTTCAACGGTTGGGTGCGCAACGTGCAATCCGTGGTCGCGACCAGCGCCATCACCAATTCGGCCAATACCCGCGTCAGCGAGATGCCCTGGGTGCAGACCCAGCTGGCGGCGAACCAGCGCCAGATCGCGCTGAACTGGAACGCGGCGGTGCGCGGCTCGGTCAGCCTGCGGGCGCGGATGGACAATCCCGACTAGGGTGGGGCCGTTCCGCGATCTTGTTCCAAGGGCCCCGGCGGATCACTCTGCCGGGGTTCCAGCATGTCGGCGGGCTGCAGCCTGAACGCCTGACCGAAGCCGGCATTCAGCAGGCCCGACAGCGGCTCGATGCGCCAGAAGCGGAAATCGGGCAGGTCGAGATAGACCCCGGCCTTGGGATCGCGCGCCAGCCACCGCACCCGGCGCGCCTCGTCCGCCGGGACGGGCAGGGCGCGGCCCAGGATCGACAGCCGGGCATGGGTCATGGCGTCGCCCTTGGCCGGCTCGGCCGCGATCAGCAGCCCGGCGCGCGGATCGGCGGCCAGCGCACGCGTATGCGCCGCCAACCCCGAGAGCAGCGCCAGCGGCGCGCCATCCGCATCGGTCTGCAAGGCGATGCGGGTGACCAGCGGCACGCCCGTTCCGGGGTCCAGCGTGCCAAGGCCGGCATGGCGCGCACCCGCGAGCAATTGCCGGGCCAGGGCGCGGGCCTCGTCGGTGGTGTCGCGAATCGGGTCCATCCTCATGGCACCATGCTGCGCTGGTCCCGAGCCGGCCGGCAAGCGGATCTGTGACCGGATGATTGGTCAGGCACTTGTCGCCAGTTCCTCGGGGCGCAGCGCGCCGGGAAAATGGCAGGCGGTCAGGTGGCCGTCGCCCAAAAGCGCCGGCCGCTCGGCGGCGCAGAGGGCTTGCGCGCGCGGGCAGCGGGTGCGGAACACGCAGCCCGAGGGCGGGTTCATCGGCGAGGGCAGCTCGCCCCGCAATGGGATCATCCGCTTGTCGCGTTCCAGCTCCGGGTCGGGGACCGGCACGGCCGAAAGCAGTGCCTGCGTATAGGGGTGCTGCGGATCGGCATAGAGCGCTTGCGACCCGGCCAACTCCATCACCCGGCCCAGATACATCACCAGCACCCGGTCGCTGATATGCTTCACCACCGACAGGTCATGGGCGATGAAGATCAGCGCCAGGCTCAGGTCGCGCTGCAGATCGGCCAGCAGGTTGATGACCTGGGCCTGGATCGACACGTCCAGCGCCGAGACCGGCTCGTCGCAGATCACCAGCTTCGGCTCGACGATCAGGGCGCGGGCGATGCCGATGCGCTGGCACTGGCCGCCGCTGAATTCGTGCGGATAGCGGTTGATCTGGTTCGGCAGCAGGCCGACGCGGTCCATCATGTCCTTGACGCGGACCTTGACCTCGGCGCGGCCCAGCCCCTTGCGATGGGTGGTCAGCGGTTCGGCGATGATCTGGCCGACGGTCATGCGCGGGTTCAGGCTGGCCAGCGGATCCTGGAACACCATCTGGATCTGGCTGCGGTATTTCAGCATCTGGCGCGGCGACAGGCCGATCAGGTCGGTGCCGTCCTGCCAGATCGCCCGGCCCGTCGCCGGGACAAGGCCGGTCAGCGCCCGCGCCAGCGTCGACTTGCCCGAGCCGGATTCGCCGACGATGCCCAGCGTCTCGCCCGGCATCAGGGTGAAATCCACCCCGCCGACGGCATGCAGCAGCCGCGGCTTGGCCCAGGGCAGGGCGCCTTGCGCGGGAAGCTGGAAGCTGACGCGCAGGTCTCGCGCCTCGATCAGCGGCTTGGCGGTCATGGCTTGGCCTCCTGAAGCGTCCCGGTCGGCGGCTCGTCCTGATCGGCGGCGGCGGGCTCGGGCAGGGCGGGCTGCGGGGCATGGCCGGCGCGCACCGTGGCCAGGCCGGCATGGCAGGCCCGCTCACGCCCCGGTGCGAAGGGGTCGAGCGGCGGCATGGTCTCGCAGACCGGCATGGCATAGGCGCAGCGCGGCGCGAAGGGACAGCCGGGCGGCGGGTTGGTCATGTTGGGCGGGCTGCCGGGAATCGCGGTCAGCCGCTCGCCCTTCTGGTCCACGCGCGGGATCGCCGCCAGCAGGCCCTGGGTATAGGGATGCGCGGGGTCGGCGAAGATCGACCCGACCGGCGCGCGCTCCATCACCCGGCCGCCATACATGACCATCACCCGCTCGCAAGCGCCGGCGACCACGCCGAGGTCATGGGTGATCAGGATCATCGCCATGCCGAATTCGCGCTGCAGATCGGCCAGCAGCTCCATGATCTGCGCCTGCACGGTCACGTCCAGCGCCGTGGTCGGCTCGTCGGCGATCAGCAGGTCGGGGCGGCAGAGCAGCGCCATGGCGATCATCACCCGCTGGCGCATGCCGCCGGAAAACTCGTGCGGGTGAAGCCGGATGCGGGCGCGCGCGTCGGGGATCTTGACCGCGTCGAGCATCCGTGCCGCCTCGGCCACGGCCTCGCGCTTGCCCATACCCTTGTGCAGCATCAAGACCTCGGCCATCTGGTCCGAGACGCGCATATAGGGATTCAGGCTGGTCATCGGATCCTGGAACACCATGGCGATGCGGCGGGCGCGGATCCGGTTCAGCGCCTTGGGCGCGGCATTCAGGATCTCGGTGCCGTCGAAGCGGACCGAACCCGTGGCGCGGCCATTCCTGGCCAGCAGGCCCATGACGGCGAAGGCGAGCTGCGATTTGCCCGAGCCGCTTTCGCCGACAATGCCCAGGGTCTGGCCCTTGGCCACATCGAGGTCGATGCCGTTCACGGCCGAGACCTCGCCGTCGGTGGTGGCGAAGCGCACGTTCAGGTCGCGGATTTCCAGCAGGGCCATGTCAGCGATCCTTCGGGTCCAGCGCATCGCGCAAGCCGTCGCCGACGAAGAAGAAGGCGAACAGCGTGATGCAGAAGAAGAACAGCGGAAAGGCCAGCTGCCAGAGCGTGCCGTAGTTCATCGTCCCCGCGCCCTCGGAGATCAGCGCGCCCCAGGAGGTCAGCGGTTCCTGCACGCCGAGGCCAAGGAAGCTGATGAAGCTTTCCGACAGGATCATCAGCGGCACCAGCAGCGTCGCATAGACCGCGACCACGCCCATCAGGTTCGGCACGATATGGCGCAGGACGATCCGCCAGGCCGGAACGCCGGTGGCGCGCGCCGCCTCGATGAACTCGCGGTTCTTCAGGCTCAGGGTCTGGCCGCGCACGATGCGCGACATGTCCAGCCAGGAAATCAGGCCGATGCCCAGGAACAGCATGGACATCGAACGGCCGAAGACCACCAGCAGCAGGATCAGCACGAACATGTAGGGGATCGACATCAGCACGTCGACCGCGCGCATCATGATGCCGTCGGTGCGCCCGCCGACATAGCCGGCGGTGGCGCCGTAAAGCGTGCCCACGACCACCGCGATGCCGGCGCCGATCAGCCCGACCATCAGGCTGACCTGCGTGCCCTGCACGGTGCGCGAGAACAGGTCGCGGCCCAGGTCGTCGGTGCCGAAATAATGCCCGTTCGACCAGCTCGGCGCGCCGAGCTGCGCGGCCTGGCCCATGATCGCGAAGTCCATCTCCTCGTTCGACCAGGCGGCCAGCTGGTTGCCGAAGATCGCGAACAGCCCGACCAGGACCAGCACCACCAGGCTGACCATCGCGGCCTTGTTGCGGCGAAAGCGGCGGCGGGCATCGGCCCAGGGGCTGCGGCCCCTGACCTCGGGCTCGGCCAGGCGGGCGGCCAGCGATTGCATCTGACGGCTGTCGATCATGGCTCAGTACCGGATCTTCGGGTCGATCCAGGCGTAGAGCACATCGACCACGAGGCTGAAAAGGATGGTCAGCGCCCCGACGAGGATGGTGATCCCCATCATCACCGCATAGTCGCGGTTCAGCGCCGAATCGACGAAGCTGCGGCCGATGCCGCCGGTCGAGAAATACATGTCGATCACCACCGAGCCGGTGATCATGGTGACGAAGGCCGGGCCAAGATAGCTGATGACCGGCAGCATGGCCGGCTTCAGCGCATGGCGCAGGATCACCGCGCGCTCGGGCAGGCCCTTGGCGCGGGCGGTGCGGATGTGGTTCGAGCCCAGCACCTCGAGCATCGAGCTGCGGGTGATGCGGGCGATCGAGGCCATGAAATGCGTGGCCAGCGCCACCACCGGCATGATCCAGTACACCGGCCCGCCCCAGCCGCCGCCGGGCAGCCAGCCCAGCCACAGGGTGAAAACCAGCACCAGCAGCGGCGCCATGACGAAGTTCGGCAGCACCTGCGCGCCGATCGAGACGCCGACGGCCAGATAGTCCATCCAGCTGTTCTGCCGGATCGCCGCCGCCACGCCAAGGCCGACGCCGACCCCGACCGCGACGACGAAGGCGATGCCGCCATAGGTCAGCGTCACCGGGAAGCCGGCGGCGATGATCTGGTTCACGGAACGGTCGGGATAGACGAAGCTGGGCCCGAAGTCGAAATGCGCCACGATCCCCCAGACATAGTTGGCGATCTGCCGCCACAGCGGCTCGTCGAGCCCGTATTTCGCGTTCAGGTTGGCCAGCACCTGCGGCGGCAGGGCGCGTTCCTGCGTGAAGGGGCCGCCGGGGGCGGCATGCATCAGCAGGAAGGAGACGACGATCAGCAGCAGCAGCGTCGGAATGGCGACCGCGAGCCGCCGGAGGATGAAGCCGAACATGCGCAGGTTCCCAAGGACAGGTGCCGGACAGGATCGGAGGGGCGGCCGCGCGGCCGCCCCGGATCTTACTTCTGGATGCGGTAGATGTCCTTGGCATACCAGTCGTTCATCACGTTCTCGGTCGGCAGGCCCTTGATGTCGTCGCGGATCATGTCGACCTTGGAATACTGGTAGACCGGGACCAGCGGCATGTCCTGGGCCAGGATCTTCTCGGCCGCGGTGTATTGCACGTTGGGATCGTCCGAGGTCTTGGACTGGTCCATCAGCTTGTCGAATTCGGGGTTGGAATACTTGCCGTAATTCATCCCGGTCGACCGGAAATAATCGAGGAAGGTCGAGGCCTCGTTATAGTCGGCGCACCAGGCATAGCGGGCCATCTCGAAATCCTGCGATTGCATGCGGTCGGTATGCACCTTCCATTCCACGTTGTTCAGGGTCAGCTCGACGCCGATCTGCTTGTAGAACTGCTGCGCGGCGACGGCGATCTTCTTGTGGTTCTCGTCGGTGTTGTATTGCAGGGTCAGTTTCAGCGGCTTGTCGGGGCCGTAGCCGGCCTCGGCCAGCAGCGCCTTGGCCTTTTCCAGCCGCTCGGCCTGGGTCCAGGCGGCATAGTCGATCTCGGGCATCTGGAAGCCCTCGATGGCCCAATGCGTCCAGTTATAGGCGGGCTTCTGGCCGCCCTGCAGGATCTGGTTCACCACCACGTCGCGCTGCATGGCATAGCTCAGCGCCTGGCGCACCCGCACGTCCTTCAGCGCCTCGGGGCCCTTGTCGCTGACATTGAACAGATAGGCATAGGTGCAGGAATAGGGGATCGAGACCGCCTGGTCGGGGAATTCCTTCTCCAGCCGCGGATATTGCCCGGCCGGGATCTGCACCCGGTCCAGCTCTCCGGCCTGATAGCGGGTCAGGGCGACGTTGTTGTCGTTCACCGTCAGGCCCTTGATGTGCTCCATGATCACATTGCCGGCGTCCCAGTATTCCGGGTTCTTGTCCATGCTGATCTGCACGCCCAGGTCGTGGCTTTTCAGCACATAGGCGCCGTTGCCGACCAGCTTGCCGGCTTCGGTCCAGTTGTCGCCCTCGGCCTCGACCACCTTCTGGTTGACCGGGAAGGTCGAGGCATGCGTGACCATCTTGGGGAAATAGGGCGTCGGCGTGGTCAGCCTGACCTCCAGCGTGTGGTCGTCGACGGCCTTGACGCCCAGCTCCTCGGGCTGCTTCTCGCCCTTGTCCACCGCCGTGGCGTTCTCGACGTTCATCAGCTCCATGAACCAGGCATATTCGCTGGCGGTGGCCGGATCGGCCAGCCGCCGCCAGCTATAGACGAAATCGCCGGCCGTGACCGGGTCGCCGTTCGACCATTTCGCCTCGGGGCGCAGGTGGAAGGTATAGGTTCGCTTGTCCTCGGACAGGTCGAACGAGGAGGCGACGCCGGGGACCGGCGCGCCCTTCTCATCCTCGTTCAGCAGGCCCTCGAAGAGCTGGCGGATGATGTCCGAGCCCTCGACATCGGTGTTCTTCTGCGGATCGGCGGTCTTGATCGCGTCCAGAAGCCAGAAGGTATAGGACTGGTTCTCGGCCAGCTTCTCGCCCTCGGCGGGCTTGGCGGCCAGCGCGGGCAGGGCCATGCCTGCAACCAGCGCGGTGGTCAGGAACAGACGGGTCATGGGGCACCTCTCTGATGGTTCATGGCGCGGTTCTTGCTGTATTTGCCGCGCGA
>NZ_JBHRXE010000005.1:24064-43710 GCF_042648325.1 Paracoccus simplex
GGCTTTCGCAGCGCCCGCCCATGTGAAACAACACGGACATGAGCAACGTTCCGCGCATCACCATGGTTACCGGCGGCGCCCGTTCGGGCAAGTCCGCATTGGCCGAATCCATCGCCGCCCGTCATCCGGGCGCGCGGTTCTACATCGCCACGGCCGAGGCCCGGGACGACGAAATGACGCAGCGGATCGGCCGGCACCGCGACCGGCGCGGCCCCGGCTGGCAGACGGTCGAGGAACCGCGCGACCTGGCCCTCGCGCTGTCGCGCACCGACGGGCAGGGGGTGCGGCTGGTCGACTGCCTGACGCTGTGGCTGTCGAACCTGATGGCGGCCGAGGATCGGCCCGGCCCGCGGGTCGGCGCGCTTTGCGAGCTGCTGGCCGCCCAGCAAAGCCCGGTGGTGCTGGTGACGAACGAGCTGGGCCTGGGCATCGTGCCCGAGAATGCGCTTGCCCGCCGCTTCCGGGACGAGCATGGCTGGATGAACCAGGCGGTCGCCGGGGTCGCGGACGAGGTCTGGATGGCCGTCAGCGGCCTGCCGCTCTGCCTGAAACCGCAGAAAGGGACATCTTGAAAGAGTTCGACGAGACCGCCGCCGCCGCCGCCCGCGACCGCCAGGACCAGTTGACCAAGCCCCCCGGCTCGCTGGGCCGGCTCGAGGAGCTGGCGGTGTTCATGGCCGGCTGGCAAGGCCGCGAGCGGCCGGTGATCGCGCGGGCGCAGGCGCTGGTCTTTGCCGGCAATCACGGCGTCACCGCGCAGGGGGTGAACCCGTTCCCGGTCGAGGTCACCGCCCAGATGGTCGCGAATTTCCGCAACGGCGGCGCGGCGATCAACCAGCTTTGCCGGCTGGCCGGCGCCGAGCTGCAGGTGATCGCGCTGGACCTGGACCGCCCCACCGGCGATTTCACCCGGGGCATGGCGATGGAGGTCGACGAGCTGGTCGCCGCCATCCAGACCGGCAAGAACGCCGTGGACCCGCAGGCCGACGTGATCCTGCTGGGCGAGATGGGGATCGGCAATTCCACCGTCGCCGCGGCGCTGGCGGCGGCGACCTTCGGCGGCAGCGCCGCCGATTGGGTCGGCCCCGGCACCGGCGCCGATGACGCGGTGCTGGCCCGCAAGATCGCCGCCGTCGAGGCCGGGCTGAAGCGCCACAAGGGCGCGGCCACGGCGGCCTCGATCCTGGGCTCCTATGGCGGGCGCGAGCAGGCGGCGATCTGCGGCGCGGTGATCCGGGCGCGCGAGTTGGGGATCCCGGTGATCCTGGACGGCTTCATCTGCTCGGCGGCGGCGGGCGTGCTGCTGGTGAACGACGAGAATGCGTTGGACCATTGCCTGATCGGCCATGAAAGCGCCGAGCCGGGCCATCGCCGGCTGATCGCGGTGATGCGGAAACAGCCGGTGGTGACGCTGGACATGCGGCTGGGCGAGGGCTCGGGCGCGGCGGTGGCGCTGATGATCCTGCGCGCGGCGCTGGAATGCCACAACGGCATGGCGACCTTTGCCGAGGCCGGGATTGGCTAGGCTTGCGGGTCAGGCGGCGCTGGCGCTGGTCTGGCTGACCCGGCTGCCCGCGGGCCGCTGGCTGCCCGCCAGGCCGCCGACGCTGGCACAGGCGGCCTGGGCCTTTCCGCTGGCCGGGCTGGCCGTCGGACTGGCCGGTGCCGCCGTGCTGGGCCTGGCCGTTGTCGCCGGGCTGCCGGCTTCGGTCGCGGCGCTGCTGGCGGTCGGTGCCACGATTCTGGCCACTGGCGGGCTGCACGAGGACGGGCTGGCCGATTTCGCCGATGGCAGCGGCGGCGCCACGCGCGAGCAGCGGCTGGAGATCATGCGCGATTCCCGCATCGGCAGCTATGGCGTGCTGGCGCTGATCGTGACCCTGGGGCTGCGGGTGGCGGCACTTGCCGCCCTGGCCGTCGAGCCTTGGCTGGCCGCCCTGGCGCTGGCCGAGATCGCCGCCGCCTCGCGCGCCGGAATGGCGGCGGCGCTGGGGCTGATGCCGCCGGCCCGGTCTGACGGGCTGGGCCATGCCGCGGGGCGGCCGCGGCGAGGCAGCGTCGCCGCCGCGCTGGTGCTGGGCGCCGTGGCCCTGCTGGCGCCGGCGCTGTGCCTGCCATATCCGCCTGCGGCCTGGCTTCTGGCGGCGGCGGCCATGGCGGCGGCGCAGCTCTGGCTGGCGCGACGGGCCCTGCGCCGGCTCGGCGGCCAGACCGGCGACGTGCTGGGCGCCATGCAGCAGGCGGGCGAGGTCGCGGGGCTGCTGGCCCTGACCGCACTGCTGCAGGCGCCGTGACGTCTTTTGGCTTTTTCTTGACCGCCTCTAGCGGTTCATTCATACGAAACGGCTACATCAAGGGGGTAAACCCCCTGCTCAAGGGCCATAAGAACATCTGAGGGAGGTTGTCACATGGGTGCCCTGCTGGGGCTTTCTCGCGGCATCGACCGCGTCAACTCGGCGATCGGCCGCAGTGCAAGCTGGTTGATCCTCGTCGCCGTGCTGGTCAGCGCCGGCAACGCGATCATCCGCAAGGTGCTGAACACCTCGTCCAACGCCTGGCTGGAACTGCAATGGTACCTGTACGGCGCCGCCTTCCTCGGCGCCGCGGCCTATACGCTCAAGGAAAACGAGCATATCCGCATCGACATCATCTATGGCATGTGGAAGCGCCGCCGCCAGCACTGGATCGACCTGATCGGGCATGTGTTCTTCCTGATGCCCTTCGTCACGCTGATGATCTGGTATCTTTACCCCTGGGTGCTGCGCTCCTGGCGCAGCGGCGAGGTCTCGACCAATGCCGGCGGGCTGATCCTGTGGCCGGCCAAGATGCTGCTGCTGGTCGGCTTCGTCATGCTGTTCTTCCAGGGCATTTCCGAAATCATCAAGAAGATCGCCGTCATGCGCGGCATCATCGAGGATCCCGCCCCCTTCGTCTCGGCGCATGAGGCCGCGGCCATGGAAGGCGAGGTCATGGTGCGCGAGATGCAGGCCGCGTTCGACGAAGAGACCCAGGGCGAGGAGACCCGCAAATGATGGAATTCATTGCGGTGAACATGGCGCCGATCATGTTCGGCTCGCTGGTGCTGTTTCTGCTTTTCGGCTATCCGGTCGCCTTCGCGCTGGCCGCGAACGGGCTTTTGTTCTTCGTCATCGGCGTGGAACTGGCGCCGCTCTCGGGCGGCAACATCAACCTGAGCTGGCCGCTGCTGAACGCCATGCCCGAACGGTTGTGGGGGGTGATGTCGAACGAGACATTGCTGGCCATTCCCTTCTTCACCTTCATGGGCATCGTGCTGGAGAAATCCGGCATGGCCGAGGATCTGCTGGACACCATCGGCCAGCTGTTCGGCCCGGTCCGCGGCGGTCTGGCCTATGCGGTGATCATCGTCGGCGCGCTGCTGGCGGCGACGACCGGCGTGGTCGCGGCCTCGGTCATCGCCATGGGGCTGATCTCGCTGCCGATCATGCTGCGCTACGGCTATGACCGGCGCATCGCCTCGGGCACCATCGCCGCCTCGGGGACGCTGGCGCAGATTATCCCGCCCTCGCTGGTGCTGATCGTGCTGGCCGACCAGCTCGGCCGCTCGGTCGGCGACATGTACAAGGGCGCGCTGATCCCCGGTCTGGTGCTGACCGGCATCTACCTGTCCTATATCTTCGTGATGACGCTGATCCGGCCGAACAGCCTGCCGGCCCTGCCGAAAGAGGCGCGGACGCTCGGCTCGGGCGTGACCTCGCTGTTCGTGGCGCTGGCGCTGACCCTGGGCCTGGCCTGGCTGACCTTCCGCTGGCTCTACCCGACCCAGGGGCGCGATGCCGACATCCTGGCCCCGGCGCTGGCGGTGATCGTGATCTATGTTCTGGCGCTGCTGGACAAGGCGCTGAAGATCAATCTGATGTCGCGGCTGGCGCAGCAGGTCATCATCGTGCTGATCCCGCCGCTGGCACTGATCTTCCTGGTGCTGGGCACGATCTTCCTGGGCATCGCCACGCCCACCGAGGGCGGCGCCATGGGCGCGGTCGGCGCGCTGCTGCTGGCCGGGATCAAGGGCCGGCTGAGCTATGACGTGATCCGCCAGGCGCTGCTGGCCACGACGCGGCTGTCGGCCTTCGTCATGTTCATCCTGATCGGGGCGCGGGTGTTCTCGCTGACCTTCTATGGCGTGAACGGGCATGTCTGGGTCGAGCATCTGCTGACCTCGCTGCCGGGCGGCGAGTTCGGCTTCCTGATCGCGGTCTCGGTGCTGGTCTTCCTGCTAGCCTTCTTCCTCGACTTCTTCGAGCTGGCCTTCATCATCGTGCCGCTGCTGGCGCCGGCGGCCGAGGCGATGGGCATCGACCTGATCTGGTTCGGCGTGCTGCTGGGGGTGAACATGCAGACCAGCTTCATGCACCCGCCCTTCGGCTTCTCGCTGTTCTTCCTGCGTTCGGTGGCGCCGAAATCGCCCTATCGCGACAAGGTGACGGGCCGGATGATGCAGCCGGTGACCACCGGGCAGATCTATTGGGGCGCGGTGCCCTATGTCTGCATCCAGATGGTGATGGTGGCGGTGGTCATGCTGTTCCCGGGCCTTGTCATGCATTACAAGGGCGCGCCGATCGACACCTCGAATGTCAAGATCGAGATCCCCTCGGGCGGTGGTCTGGGCGGTCTGGGTGGCCTTGGCGGGCTTGGCGATCCCTTCGGCAAACCCGCCGCGCCGGGTGCGGCGACCGGGACCACCACGCCCGGCGGCATTCCGGCCCCCGGCGGCCTGGGCGGCGTGCCGGATTTCGGCACCCCGGCGACCCCTTCCGCGACTTCGGTCCCCGACACGGCGGCGCCCGGCGGCATTCCGGCGCCTGGCGGTCTGGGCGGCGTGCCGGATTTCGGCACACACCCCACCCAGGCGGCGACGCCGGAGGCCGGGGCAGCTCCGGAAGCGGCGGCGCCGGCAGACGGGCTCGGCGGCCCGCTTTCGGGACCGCCGCCGGGTCTGACCGCCCCGGCGCAGCCCTCCGGCAACTGACGGGAAAGGCGGCCGCGGGCCGCCTTTTTCCATTGCCGCCCGCGCGACCAGCAAAAAGGGCCGCCGCGATCCCTCGCAGCGGCCCCGGCAGTCCGGTGATGGCTCAGAGCGCGCCGTTGCGCTGCTGGATCATCATGAACGTGTCATAGGTATATTCGGCGGTCTGGTTGTAGAGATACCAATCCGCCCGCGCCACCTTGATCGACTCCCAGATCTTCTTGAAGGCGGCGTTCGAGCCTTCCAGCTCGGCATAGACCTCGTTCGCGGCCTTGGCGCAGGCGTCGAGGATCTCGGCGCTGAACGGCCGCAGCTGGGCGCCCGAGGCCACCAGCTCCTTCAGGGCGATCGGGTTCAGGTGGTCGTATTTCTGCAGCATGTCGGCGTTGGTCGCCTGGCAGGCGCTTTGCAACAACGACTTGTAGCTTGGGGGCAGCCCCTCGTATTTCGCCTTGTTGAAGAAGAAATGCACGGTCGGGCCGCCTTCCCACCAGCCGGGATAGTAGTAATAGGGCGCGACCTTGAAGAAGCCCAGCTTCTGGTCGTCATAGGGGCCGACCCATTCCGAAGCGTCGATGGTGCCCTTTTCCAGCGCCGGGTAGATGTCGCCGCCGGCGATCTGCTGCGGCACCGCGCCCAGCCGTTCCAGCACCTTGCCGGCAAAGCCGCCGACCCGGATCTTCAGGCCCTGCAGATCGGCCACGGTATTGATTTCCTTGCGGAACCAACCACCCATCTGCACGCCGGTATTGCCGCCCGGCAGGCCGAAGATGTTATGCGTGGCCAAGAACTCGTTATACAGGTCGATGCCGCCGCCATGATATTGCCAGGCGTTCATCGCCCGGGCCGACAGCGCGAAGGGCACGGCCGAACCCAAGGCGAAGGTCGGATCCTTGCCCCAGCTGTAATAGCCGACGGTGTGGCAAGCCTCGACCGTGCCGTCGGTGACCGCGTCCTGGGCCTGCAGGCCGGGCACGATCTCGCCGCCGGCGAAGACCTGCAGCTGGAACTTGCCGTCGGTGGCCTCGGACAAGTGTTTCGACAGCACTTCGGCGCCGCCATAGATGGTGTCCAGCGACTTCGGAAAGGCCGAGGTCAGGCGCCATTTCACCTCGGGCATCTCCTGCGCGATGGCGGGCGCGGCCAGCGCCGCGCCGGCGGCCGCCGTGGCGCCGCCAACCGTGGCGCGGGTCAGGAAGGCGCGCCGGTCGAACTGGTTGGTTTTTTTCATGAGTTCCTCCGCATTGATCGGCCGTTTCCCGGCGGCCGACGACCGGAATGTCGCACGGCCCCGCCACCCTGTCGAGACGGCAGCGCCGCTTTCGCCGCCGATCCGGGCCCGACCCGCCAGGTGCCGTTACGTCACCCGGCACGCCGGCATGGCCGATCTTGTGGGTGCATCATCGGGCCTACCCAAGCGATTTGGGCTTGCCTATACTGGCAGCGGTTTGGGGCTTTGGGGGAACAAGGGATGCGCTGTCCGTTCTGCGGAAATGTGGATACCCAGGTCAAGGATTCGCGTCCGGCCGAGGATAACGTGGCCATCCGGCGGCGGCGGTTCTGCCCGGCCTGCGGCGGGCGCTTCACCACCTATGAGCGGGTACAGCTGCGCGACCTGGTGGTGGTCAAGTCCAGCGGCCGGCGCGAGGATTTCGACCGCACCAAGCTGGAGCGCTCGATCCGCATCGCCATGCAGAAGCGGCCGATCGAGCCCGAGCGCATCGACCAGATGATCTCGGGCATCGTGCGGCGGCTGGAAAGCATGGGCGACACCGACATCCCCTCGAAGGTCATCGGCGAGATCGTGATGGAGACGCTGGCCCGGATCGACACCGTGGCCTATGTGCGGTTCGCCAGCGTCTACAAGAATTTCCAGGCGGCGGACGATTTCGACAAGTTCGTCTCGGAACTGCGGCCGGGCACCGCCGAGGAGTGAGCGACCGGCGCCACATGCGGCACGCGCTGGCACTGGCGCGGCGGGGCCTGGGCAATGTCTGGCCGAATCCGGCGGTGGGCTGCGTGCTGGTCCGCGACGGCATCATGGTCGGACGCGGCTGGACCCAGCCCGGCGGACGGCCGCATGCCGAGGCGATGGCGCTGGCCCAGGCCGGCGCGGCGGCGCGCGGCGCCACCGCCTATGTCACGCTGGAACCCTGCGCCCATCACGGCAAGACCCCGCCCTGCGCCGAGGCGCTGGTGCGGTCGGGCGTCGTCCGCGTCGTCACCGCCCTGACCGATCCCGACCCGCGCGTCGCCGGGCGCGGCCATACCATCCTGCGCGCCGCCGGCATCGCGGTGACCGAGGGCATCTGCGAGGCCGAGGCGCGCGATGTCCAGCGCGGCTTCCTCAGCCGCATCCAGCGCGGCCGGCCGATGCTGACGCTGAAACTGGCCACCAGCTTCGACGGCCGCATCGCCACCGCCTCGGGTGAAAGCCAGTGGATCACCGGGCCCGAGGCGCGCCGCCATGTCCATGCGCTGCGCCTGGGCCATGACGCGGTGATGGTCGGCGGCGAGACCGCGCGCGCCGACCGGCCGGGACTGAACGTGCGCGGCTTCGGCCCGGTGCGGCAGCCGGTGCGCATCGTGGTGTCGTCGCGCCCCTTGCCCGAACTGCCGGCCGAGGGATCCGAGCATGGCCCGCTCTGGCAGGTTGCGGGCCGGCCCGAGCAGTTCATGGCCGAGCTTGGCGCGCGCGGCCTGACCCGCGTCTTCTGCGAAGGCGGCGGGGTGCTGGCGGCCGGCCTGTTGCGGGCCGGCATGGTCGATCAGCTGATCGGCTACGGTGCCGGCCTGGTGCTGGGTAGCGACGGCCGGGCCGGGATTGCCGCGCTGGGGCTGGAGCGCCTGGCCGAGGCGCCGCGTTTCCATCTGGTCGAGGCGCGGCGGATCGGGCCCGACCTGATGCATCGCTGGCTGCGCGACTAGCGCCGCCAGATCCAGGCATAGCTGCTGAACGCCCCCTGCGTCTTGGCGAGCAACCGCACCGCCGCACCGCCCGCGCCGCCGAAAGCCGGATCGCAGAGTCGCGCCACGGCGGTCTCGGGCGGGCAGGGCAGCCCGCTGGCCGGGTCGAAATAGCGCGGATAGGCGATCAGGGCGCAATGCGCCAACGTCGCCAGATCAGCCTGTGCCCGCCGGCGTTCGGGGATCCGGCCCAGATCGCGGGTCAGCCCCCAGCCGGCATAGAAGGGTGCGCCCAGCGTGGTCACCGGCAGGCCGCGCAGCAGGGCCTCGAAGCCCAGGGTCGAGGTCATGGTCCAGACCTGGTCGACCTGCGCCATCAGCGCGTCGGCGCCGGTATTGCGGGCAACGACATCGGCAAGGCGCGCCATCTCGGCCTCGGGGATCAGGCCGGGGCGCAGCCCGGCCTCGACATCGGGATGCGGCTTGTAGATCAACACCGCGTCGGGGTTCTCGGCCCGGGCGCGCTGCAGCAGCGCCAGGTTGGTGCGCACCTCGCCGGCGCCGAGGCGGATCGAGGCGTCGTCCTCGACCTGGCCGGGCACCAGGATGCGGTGGCCGGCCGGCAGGGCCGGGGGCGGGCCGGCGAGGTTGTATTTGGTGATGCCGGATTGCGCCAGCAGCCGGGCCAGCCGCATGGCGCGATCGCGGCCGCCGGGCGGCACCGGCTCGGCCATCAGCCGCTCGAAGCGGCTTTCGCGGCCGGGATCGTAATAGATGCCCAGGTCGTCCGCCACCAGCGACAGCGGCGGCACCAGCGCCGCACCCAGGCCGCGCGAGCGGATGAAGCCGTCCTCGATCCGCAGCGCGCCGGGCACTTCGGCGGCGCGGTTGGCCCAGGCGAGCGTGACTTGCGGGTCGGGCTTGGCGACGAAGCGGACGCCCTTGCCGCTGCCGAAGAAGCGCGCGACGAAGGGGCGCTTCCACAGCCGGATGCCATAGGCGCGATGGCCGTCGCGGTCCTGGCGCCAGGCCCGGGCCTCGGCCTCGATCTGGCGCAGCGCGCCCTCGAAATCGGTGAGCCGGTCCAGACAGGGATCGTACCAGACCGGCGCGCGCAGATGGCTGGCCGCGAACAGCGCCTCGACCGGGGCGGGTTCGCGGCGGGGAAAGGCGTGCCGGTCGTCGGACAGGCCCCAGCCGGCATAGAACGGCTGGCCGAAGATGCGGGGGCGGTGGCCGGCCAGGATCGCCTCGTAACCCAGCTGCGAGGACCAGGCATAGACCCGCGCCGCCCCCCGCAGCAGCGCCCAGGGCGAGACGGGCCCGTCGCAGAACCGCTCGCCGGGGCGCAGGTCGGCAGGGCCGACATGGCCGGGGCGCAGGCCGGCGGCGGTTTCGGGATGGCTGCGGACCACCAGCGGCAGGCCGGGATTCTCGTCGCGGGCGGCCTGCAGCATCGCCAGGAAATCCGCGCGCCCCGCCCCCAGCAGCGAAGCATCGCCGCGGGTCTGGTCGATCACCAGGACATAGCCGGACGGCGGCGGCGCGGCCTGCGGCAGATGGGCGTTGTATTTCGACAGATCCGCGGCGATCAGCCGGTCGATGGCGGCGCGCGCGGCCTGTCGCAGCGCCAGGGTGTCGGGATCGCGCACCAGCATTTCGATCAGCGAGGGCGCGCCGGGGTCGAAATGCAGCCCGATCGGGTCGATCAGCAAGCCGATGGGACCGCGGCTGGCGACCGCGCCGTGGGCGCGGCCGGGCAGGACCGAGCGCAGGAAGGCATCCTCGACATGCACCAGCCGGCCGCCGCGCCGCGCGGCCATGGCCTTGCCGCGCCAGGCGGTCGGGCTGGCGCCCCAGATGCCGACGCAATCCCCCGGGCCGGGAAGGCCCAGGCGCGGCGACCAGCCCGCCAGTTCCAGGATGCGGCGCAGGCGCGGGCGGGTGAAAAAACCGGCATTGAATACGAAAAGCCGCCGGGAATCCCCGGCGGCCTTGGTCTTTGGTTCCATGCGCCTTACCGGAAGGCGCTGTCGGCGGCGCCGACCTCGGTAGCGGTGCCCAGGATGGATTGCAGGGTCTTGCGCCATTGCACGAAGGGCGCCTCGGTCACGTAGACGGTGTCGCTGTCGCGGATGACAAAGTCACGCGCCAGGAACATGCCGTCCGGCTTGGTCAGGTCGAGCACATAGGCGACGCGCTGCGTGCCGTAGATGTCGTTGCGGCCAAGCACGGCGCGGGCGACGGTCTGCGGCTCGTCGCGCAGGACGAAGACGCCCTTCGGATCGGCCAGCTGGGTGCTGAGGCCGCCGACCATGGCCACCGCCTCGATGGCGTTGATCTGCTCGTTGCCGAGCGGCACCTTGGTCTGGCCGCCAAGCGCACCCAGCGCGGTGAAGCTGCGCTCGTCCTCCTCGACCAGGATCACGTCGCCGGGACGCAGCGCGATGTCGTTGCGCGCATTGGAATAAAGGTCGCGCAGCCAGACCTTGCCGCTGGAATTGCCGCGCTTCACGGTGACCACCGCGATCTCGGGCTCGATCGAGACGCCGCCGGCCTTCGACAGCATGGCCGAGAGCGAGCGGGTCGGGCGCTCGATCGGATAGACACCCTGGCCATTGACCTTGCCCATGACCGAGACGGTGGCGCCGTCGCCGGCGACGCGGGTCACCATGACCTGCGGGTCGGGGGTCTGGGTTTCCAGCTTCTGGGTGATGATGCGGCGCAGCTCGTCGGGGCTGTTGCCGGCAGCGCGGATGCGGCCGGCATAGGGCACGAAGATATAACCCTGGCTGTCCACCTGCAGTTCGGTCAGCGCGGTCGAGCTTTGCCCCATCGAGGCCAGCAGCCCGTCATCGACGTTTTCCCAGATCTGCAGGCCCAGCACGTCGCCGGGACGGACCTCGTCGGCGCCCACCTGGCCGGCGGCACGGAAATCGGAGGAGAAGCCGTAGGCAGGGGTGTAGTTCGCCGCCCGGTTCACCCGGTCATCGACATTCACGATATGCGAGCTGCCGCCCTTTTCGACCGAGCCCGAGAGGATCTCGCCCTTGGTAGGACCGGAGCGCGGCAGGCCACAGGCCGAGACCAGAAGCGCCGCCCCGAGAAGCGCGACCTGCGCCATGCGGGTGGCAAAAGAGCGCGGCCGAAGCAAGGCCGGTCCGCACCGAACGGGTGAAAAACTCGCTTGAGTCAAACTGTTACTCCTGTCCTCTCGTGCGATTCCCGGATCGCTGCCGTCTTTTGCGGCAGGTTAGCCCAGCACGGCGGGCTTTTCCATATTTTTGCCCTGGTCAATCGTCCTTGTCGCCCATCTGTTGCCGATACTGGCCACGTCCGGCGAAAAGCGCCTGATAGGGGTCTTCGGGCGCCAGCATCATGTCGACGACGATGCGCAGCGCGTGGGCGCGCGAGCGCGCCGCGTAATAGCCGCCCGGCACCTGGCTGCTTTCCAGCAGGAAATCGCGATAGCGCCGATAGGCCACGGCCCGCGGCGGGCGCGGATCGTGCAGGAACTCCGCCAGGCTTTGGTCCGAGACCAGGCCCGGCTTGTCGAAGACCGCCCGGCCCATGGCCTTGACCGGCAGGCCGCGCCACAGCGCCTGCTGCGCCGCCGTCGAATTGACGGTGATCGCCGCACGGGCCTGGTTCATCAGCCGCGCCAGTTTGCCGCCGCGGACGAAATGCACCCGATCCTCGATCCCCAGGGCGCGGGCCTTGTCCTGGATGGCCTGGCGGATGCCGCCGCGCCCGTCCTCGAGCGGGTGGGCCTTGAAGACCACGCGGTGGTGGCGGGGTGCCCAGCGGGAGAATTCGGTCAGCACCTCGTCGGTGAAGTCCGACATGCGGGCATAGGGCGAATGGGCGACGAAATTCGAATCATGTTCGAGCTGCATCAGCACCAGGATATAGGGAAAGCCGCCGCGCCGCACCGCCTTGGCCTCGCCTATGCGGGCCACGGCGTCGAGGGGGGTCAGCAGGAAGCGCCGCAGGTTCAGCCGGAACTCCCGAAACACGCCGATCTGGCGATGGGTGCGATAGCCGGGATAGCGGCGGTTCGCCACCAGCACGAAGAAATGGTAGAGCGCGCCGTAGAACTTGTGCTGGCGCATGTCGCCCCAATGCGCCGGCGGGCGGTTCATCTCGCCCATCCGGTTGCGCAGGGCGTTGCGCATCTCGCGCAGGGGGATGCGCATCAGCGCCGAATGGCCGTTCGAGCCGCCGCGTTCATAGGTGATCCAGAACGGGCGCAGATAGCCTTCCTCGAAGACATGCAGCACCAGGTCGTAGCGCTGCGCCGCCTTGCGCGCCGCGGCGTGGATCGGGCGCACATCGCCGTAAAGCACGATGTCGGTCACGCCCTTTTCGGTGATGATGCGGTCCAGATGCTCGGGCCAGTCCTCGGGGCGGCCGGCATGGCGGATCAGCCGCCGCGGGTCGGACCAGAAGAATTCGTCGCCGGCGTTGAAGCTGACGCGCCAGACCTGCGACCCGGTGTCGCGGAGCAGGCGGCCGACGCGGTCGAAGAACGGGCCATGCGGCCCCTGCAGCATCAGGAACACGCGCTTCGGCGCCGGCAGGGCGGCGGTTGCGGCGACGGGCGCCATGAGATGTCCCGCCGGTCGCGAGGTTCCGGCGACTTGCTGGCGCGCCGGCTGCTGGGCGGCGCGAAGAGTAAGGGATCCGGTCATGGTATCAGACGGTCAAGACCTTGGGCTGCTGAACATGGGTTTTCGGCTTTTCGCTACAGGCGGAGCCTACCACCGGGATCGTCCTTTCCTGATGCATGAAAACCCGACCGCTGTCACGACCTTTCCCGAATCTCGCTTAACGCGGCTTAAGCTCTGTTGCGGCTTTGCTTGAAGATCGGTCGGCAAGGCTCTAGTTCTCTGCCATCGGACAAAGGGGACGGCCATGTTTACCGGCATCATCACGGATATCGGCGAAGTTTCGCGCGTCGAGATGCGCGGCGACATGCGGGCGCGCATTTCCTGCCATTACGAAATGACCGGGGTCGAGCTGGGCGCCTCGATCGCCTGCGACGGCGTCTGCCTGACGGTGATCGAGAAGGGCGCCGACTGGTTCGACGTCGACATCTCGGCCGAGACGCTCTCCAAGACCAATATCGGCGCCAACGGCTGGGCGCCGGGCAAGCGGCTGAACCTGGAACGCGCGCTGCGGGTCGGGGATGAACTGGGCGGCCACATCGTCTCGGGCCATGTCGACGGCGTCGCGGTAATCGAGGAGATGCATGACGAGGGCGACAGCACCCGCATCAGCTTCCGCGCGCCCGAGGCGCTGGCCCGCTTCATCGCGCCCAAGGGCTCGGTGGCGCTGAACGGCACCTCGCTGACGGTGAACGAGGTCGAGGGCGCCTGCTTCGGCGTCAACGTCATCCCGCATACCCAGGCGGTGACCACCTGGGGCGAAGCCCGGATCGGCGATGGCGTCAACCTGGAAATCGACACGCTGGCCCGCTATGTGGCGCGGCTGGCCGAGGCGGGGTGATGGCGGGAATCGGCCATAACCGCGGCCCCGGCCCCGCCAGCGGCTTTCGTGCCCATGCCTGGGCGGTGGCGCGGCGCGAGCTGCTGGGCGCGCGGCTGCCGGTCGAGGTGGTGCGGATGCAGGTCCGCCGGGCCAGGGAACTGGGCCTCGACTACAAGACCTATGCCGGGGTGCGGGCCACGACGGGCCGGGATCTGGTGGCTTTCCTTTATTCCAGCAACGCGCTTGGCGTGTTCCGCCCCCAGCAGCGGCTGGGCCAGGCGGAACGCGCCCGCATCGCGCAAAGCGCGGCCGTGCCGCATCTGGGCTGCGGACCGGGGCTTGCGCCGGCGGCGCTGGCGATGCAGATCGGGGCGCGATCGGTCCAGGATCTGCCGCATTTCGGCACCCCCTGGTCGGCGATGCGGGACAGGATGAAGGCCTGGTTGCGGGCCGAGGGCCTGCCCGGGGATGCGGTGCTGATGATCGGCGAGACCGATCACGAACGTGAGATGATGGCGGCGGGCGGGCTGGCGGGTTTCGTCAGCGGCCAGCGGTTCTTTGCAGGAGTTGCGGATGCAGTATGACAAGCCGGGTGAGGTCGAGCGGGACTGGTCGAGCGCCATCTCTCCGACCGAGGAGATCATCAACGAGGCCCGCAACGGCCGGATGTTCATCCTGGTGGACCACGAGGACCGCGAGAACGAGGGCGACCTGGTGATCCCGGCGCAGATGGCCACGCCCGACGCGGTGAACTTCATGGCCACCCACGGTCGCGGGCTGATCTGCCTGTCGATGCCCGGCGCGCGTATCGACGCGCTGGGGCTGCCGCTGATGAGCTCGAAGAACTCCAGCCGCCACGAGACCGCCTTCACCATGTCGATCGAGGCGCGCGAGGGCGTGACCACCGGCATCTCGGCCCATGACCGCGCCCATACCATCGCGATCGCCATCGACCCGACCAAGGGCGCGGCCGACATCGCCACGCCCGGCCATATCTTCCCGCTGCGGGCGCGCGACGGCGGCGTGCTGGTCCGCGCCGGCCATACCGAGGCGGCGGTGGACATTTCGCGCCTGGCCGGGCTGAACCCGGCGGGCGTGATCTGCGAGATCATGAACGAGGACGGCAGCATGGCGCGGCTGCCGGATCTGGTGGCCTTCGCCCAGAAGCACGGGCTGAAGATCGGCACGATCAGCGACCTGATCGCCTATCGCCGCCGCCACGACAACCTGATCGCCGAGCGCGGCCAGCGCGCCGTGCATTCGACGCATGGCGGCGACTGGATGATGCGCATCTTCGCCGACGAGACCACCGGCGCCGAGCATATCGTGCTGACCAAGGGCGACCTGACCACGCCCGGCCCGGTTCCGGTGCGCATGCATGTCCTGGACCCGCTGCATGACGTGCTGGGCATCGGCCGCGAATCCGCCGGCAGCCTGGGCGCCGCCATGCGCCTCATCGCCGAGGAGGGGCGGGGGGTCGTGGTGCTGTTCCGCGACCTGGAACCGCGGCTGCCGCGCCAGGACGAGGTGTCGTCGCATGTGATCCGGCAATACGGGCTCGGGGCGCAGATCCTCTCGGCGCTCGGCCTGTCCGAACTGGTGCTGCTGACCAATTCGGCGCCGGTCAAGGTGGTCGGGCTTGACGCCTACGGGCTTTCGATCCATTCCAGCCGTCCGATTCCCCAAGAGTGACCTGATGGCCGCCAGCATCGAACATTACCAATTGCCGCTGCCCCGGATCGAGGGCGGCGCGCGGCTGCTGATCGTGGTCGCGCCCTATTACCGCCAGATCGCCGACGGGCTGATCGCCGGCGCGCGCAAGGTCGCGGCCGAGGCCGGCGCGGCCGTAGATCTGGTCGAGGTGCCCGGCGCGCTGGAGGTTCCGACCGCCATCGGCCTGGCCGCCGCGCGCGGGCTCTATGACGGCTATGTCGCGCTGGGTTGCGTGATCCGGGGCGAGACCACGCATTACGACACGGTCTGCAACGACAGCTCGCGCGGCATCACCCTGCTGGGGCTGCAGGGCCATTGCATCGGCAACGGCATCCTGACGGTCGAGAATTACCGGCAGGCCGAGGTCCGCGCCGACCCGGACGGCCAGAACAAGGGCGGCGGCGCCGCTGCGGCCGCGCTGCATCTGGTGGCGCTGAAACGCCGCTGGCAGGCGCAATCGCCACGCGGCGATGCGGGGGCGCCGCGCGACGTGATCAAGCTGGCCGGCGAAATCGACGGGCCGAGGGGCGCATGAGCAAGACAGGCGACAAACGCAATTCCGCCGACCGCGAGGCCCGGCAGGCCCGGGCCGCCGCCGCGCGGCTTTATGCCGTGCAGGCGCTGTTCCAGATGGAGGCGGCCGGCCATTCCGCCGACCGCGTCCAGCGCGAGTTCCTGAACTGGCGCATCGGCCGCGAGGGCGAGGACCAGGACATCGTCTCGGCCGAGGCGGATCTGGCACTGTTCGCCCGCATCATCGACGATGCCGTCACCTGGCAGTCGAAGATCGACCAGATGACCGACCGGGCGCTGGTGGCGAAATGGCCGATCGACCGCATCGACCCGGTGCTGCGCTCGGTGTTTCGTGCCGCCGGAGCCGAACTGGTGACCCCGAAGACCCCGCCCAGGGTGGTGATCACCGAATATGTGCAGTTGGCGCAGGCCTTCTTCGCCGAGGGGCGCGAGTCGAAATTCGTCAATGCCGTGCTGGACCATATGGCCCGCGAGGCGCGGCCCGAGGCATTCTGACGCGCCGCGCATTTTTCCTGCCCGAGGCGCGGCGATCGCGCTAGAATGGCGCGGTTCGTCCAGCTTGGGGAAAGCAGATGCCGCAGCTCATCCGGCTCTATATCGTCAGCATCGCCATCGGCTTTGCGCTGGCGCTGGTCTTCACCGGCCTGCTGCTGGCGCTGGACGTGGCCGGATTGCGGCATCTGACCAGCGCGACACGCGGCGGCTGGATCGCCGTGCTGATGCTGACGGTCTTTCACACCATCCTGTTTTCCGGGGTGCAGTTCGGCATCCGGGTGATGCTGATGGCCCAGGGCGAGGGGCCGCGCGGCGGCCACCAGCAACGGATTCGCCGCCGGCCCGCGCCGGCGCCCGCCGCGGTTCCCGCATCCGCGGGCACGGTCTCGCGCTGAGCGGACCGCCCGGGCAATCACGGAACCGCTGCATTTTTGCGTCCGGACTGTGGACCTGACGCAACAATCTGACCGGCAAGGCAGCGCAGAAGCGCTGCCTTTTTTTTGTGCAGCACCCCGGGCTGCATGGTTCTGTTGCAGGGCTTTCATGCTTCGTGAGGTTGCGGTACCCTATTACCTTCTGAACTTGTGTCACAAACGCCGCCGCAACCTTTCCGCGAAATGGTTTCATCACGATTTCGGATGGTCATATTTCCGCCAACGGCGAAATTCCGCGGTCTTTTCACGTTTTTGAGAGCTTCTCCGGGGTTTTCACGGCCTCTTTATCCAGAGGTGTCCCAGTTCTACCTCTGAGCCAGCAGAGATGCTCGTGGCGCCGGAAGGCCGGGGTCACGGACACGAAACGGTTCGAAAAAAGGACTGATCCAAGATGAAAACGCTTGCTTACCTCGCCGGCGCTACCGCCCTTGCGACCGCCTTCGCGGCCCCCGCCTTCGCGCAGTCGGAAATCAGCACGGGCGCCAATGCCACCGGCATCTCCTCGGTCAACGAACAGATGAAGGACGTCGAAGAGGCGGTTCGCGACGATTTCGACCGTTCGTCCGACGCCTATCGCTTCGGCAATCCGGAGCGCCGCGAAGGCCTGTTCGGCTCGGTCGCGCTGAGCTATGTCGGCCGCACCGGCAACAGCGAGAACCAGGACTTCAGCCTGTCCGGCCGGCTGTCGGCCAATCAGGGCCGCTTCTCGCAGTCGGTCGGTATCCTGCTTGAATACGGCGAGAACAACGCCGGCGACAAGGATACCGAAAAGACCTATGTCATCTACGAAGGCATGTATGACATCAACGACCGCTTCTACGGTTTCGCGCTGGGTCGCCTGACCACCGATGCGCTGGCCAACGACCCGGTCACCCTGGCCGATGACGAGACCTTCGATGATCTGGACGGCCGCCTGAAGCGGGACGCCTATTTCGGCGTCGGTCCGGGCTATCGCGTGATCAACAACGACACCACCGCCTGGCGCGTGCAGGCCGCCGTCGGCGTGCGCTACACCAAGGCCGTGGACGTGATCGACCCGGTGGCCGAAACCTATGAATACAACACCAACACCGAAGTCGGTTACCTGCTGTCGTCGCGCTTCTACCACAAGATCAACGACCAGTTCTTCATCACCAACGATACCGACTACCTGACCTCGGACGCCAACGATACCGCGACCAACGAGCTGGGCCTGAACTTCAAGATGACGGATGCCTTCGCGACCCGGGTTTCGTACAAGACCGAGTATGTTTCGGACCGCGCGACCCGCACCGACAACACGCTGGGCGTGTCGCTGGTCTACGGTTTCTGATCGACCGGCAAATCCCTTCTCTCTCTCTCGGGCGGCCTTCGGGCCGCCCTTTTTTGTCCGGCGCGACGCATCCGTCCAGCCGTCGAGGTTCGGGAAGGGGTGGCGGGAACCGCAGCGGCCGTGGCAGCGCTAGTTTCCCCGAAAGCCTGGATGTCCAGGTGGGAGCCGGATAACGGGACCAGGGCCCCGACAGAGCCAGCCCCCTCGGTGAAGTTATAGGCCAGTGGAAAAAGAGGCCACACACGAGAAGAGCAGAAACCCGCCAGTCACGCAGATAGGCGAGGGGGGGCCGCGCCGCAAGATCCCTGCGGCCGGGCTTGCAAGATGTTTACGCTTCGTTCATGGTTCGACCATGCCGAACCCCGATCCCATGACCGAAACCCTGCCGGTGAAACCGGGCCAGCGGCTGGCGCGCGGCGTGGCGCGGATGCTGACCGGGATCGGCCATGCGGCGCTGGCGGAGTTCGTGCCCGCGGGCGGGCTGCGGGTCGACGTGATCTCGGTTTCGCCCAAGGGCGAGATCTGGGTGGTGGAATGCAAGAGCTGCCGGGCCGATTTCGTCGCTGACCGGAAATGGCAGGGCTATCTGGAATTCTGCGACCGCTTCTTCTGGGCGGTGGACGCGGATTTTCCCGAAGACCTGCTGCCCGCGGGCTCGGGCCTGATCCGCGCCGATTCCTGGGGCGCGGAACTGGTGCGCATGGCGCCCGAGACGCGGTTGGCCGGCGCCCGGCGCAGCCGGCTGCTGCGCGACATCGCCCGGGTCTCGACCGCGCGGCTGCTGGCGCTGACCGATCCGCTGGGAATCAGCGGCGCGGCTTCCTGACATCCTTGCCGGGCTTGCCGCCGCCGCCCTTGCCGGGTGCGCCCATGCTGCGCGCCGCCTCGGCCGCGGCCAGCAGTTCCTCGGCGATTTCCTCGGCCTCGTCGGGATCGAAATCCAGCGGCAGGTCGACGCCTTCGGCCTCGACATAGATGCGGACCATGCCGCGATCGGTGGGGCCGATCTGAAGATTCGCGGCGATATTGCTTTCGCTGTTGATGCTCATGCTGCTCTCCTGCCGGCTGGCCTTTGGCTATGAGGATTTTCCTTACCCCGCATGGCAAAAAGCGGCAAGACGGGCTTGCGCCGGCCGGTGGCTGGCGCTAGATACCCGCCTGTGCCGCCTTAGCTCAGTTGGTTAGAGCGCTAGATTGTGGATCTAGAGGTCCCCCGTTCGAGCCGGGGAGGCGGTACCATCGCAATCAGGCAGTCCAGGCGCATGACCACGGTCCACAAGAACGGTATCGCGGAGGCGGCGCGGTTTTCCGTGGCCCCGATGATGGACTGTCGGGACAAGTCAGAAAGCGACGGAAAATCATATCGCTAAAGGCGGTCTGGAAGTTTAAGCAAAATTTTTAGCAAGAGCGCCCTATCGGCCGAGCGCTCTGGCTTCCTTCCGGGCCGATTCCGCCCGCGCATCGATGTAGGCTGCAAGGTCCGAAAGATGCACCATCTTCGCGCCCTTCTGGCTGTTCTCCATCCGAACAAGCGGCAGTGGGATCTCGCCGGTCGAGACCTTCCGCAGGAAGACGGGCAGGGTGAGCGGGGCGAAGAAGTCCCGGCACACCACATCGGCGCCGATCATCGCCCGGCCTTCGTATTGGGCCATGAGCAGCCAGATGGTATTGATTCCCTGCTTGCCCATCACGCCTTCCCCTTCCTGACCTCGCGGGCACGATGCTCCAGCTTGGCGGTCGCCATGATCGCCGGTTT
>NZ_JBHRXE010000006.1:0-2435 GCF_042648325.1 Paracoccus simplex
ATCCCAGCTACCACCCTGGATTCGCGAGATGAATCCCTCACGCGATTTGTGCAACAGAGCCGTCGTTAACCTGTTCCGGTCAGGGCAGCATGATTCCCCGATGCGCGCCGGCCTATATCCAGCCGATGGTTGCAAACAGCTTGGCTCGGCAATCTGTCGGCGTCCGCGTCATGGGCCATATCATGGGCCATGCCCGGACACCGGAACAAGAGGCGGCATCGTCAGAATGCCCAAGAACGCGCTTTGCCCGCTGTTGCGCGAACCTTACCCGACCCTCAGCCCGGCGTTGATCGCCGTCTGCCGGACCGAGGGCACCAGCCCCAAACGCTTGTCTCCCGAGTTCTCCGCCTTGCAGATCAATTGTTGCGCGGCCTCGTGGTCGCCGCTGCGGATCAGCAGGTTGACCAACATGCCGAAGAACCGCTTCGATGGCGCAATGGCGAGACTCTTTTCCAATTCGGCCCGCGCGGCTTTCCTGTCGGTCCGGATAAGGCTGCGGCCAAGCTCGCCATGATAAATCGCCGTTCCTTCGCCGGGAGGGTCGAAAGGAATGATCGCGTCATGCTCGATGATTCCCAGGACCAGCGGCTTCAGCAGCCGCGCCTGCGACAGGGTGACAAGCACGGTATGGCCGGCATAGGGCACCTCGACCGGCCGAAGATCGGGATAGGCCGGCGCCACCAAGTCGCGGATGAGATGCGTGTCATTGCGGATATGCGGGTCGTAGATCACCACCGGGTCGTGCCGCGACAGGGGCCCGTCCTTGATGTCGCCATGGGTCACCGGCAAATCCTCGTAGGCCCGCAGCTTCAGCGGCCGCCAGGCGGGCAGCATCGGCGCCGCGGCGATCATCCGCGCATCGACCGCGCCGCCGTAATAGAGCGCCGCATAGGCCCCGAGGCTGGATCCATAGGTCACCACGTCCCGGCCGGCGCAGACCGGCCGCACGACGGTCTGGAAGTCCTGGATCGACAGGCCCTGGAATTGCGTGCCGTGCCGCTGCGCGACATAGATGGTGTCCCAGCCATGCTCCAGGCAGAAAGGCGTGCCGAAACCTTCGTCGGCAAGGCCGGATGGCTGCCCGCCGAAGGTGATCACGATCCGCTGGCTGGGTTGGGCGGAAGCGACATGCAGCGTGATCCGGTAATCCGCATGATCCGCCAGCACGGTCTTGCAAGCCATCGACTCCCTCCGGTTGTGCGCGGGCAGACAATACAGCAGCGCGCGCGGGTGGCAACTCGGCTCGATAGGGTTGGGCGGGCGAAAGGCGCGGCTCCCTGCCCTTCGCGCGACGGCGCTTTCGGCGGGCGTCGGCACCTCGCGCGCCGAAAGCGCTGCCCGTGGCTCCTGCGCAGCACCATTGAAGGCTGGCCCCAAGCCCTTCGCGCAGGCGACCGCGCGATTGACGAATCCCTTCGGCCCTTCTAGAACAAAAGCAGAACATAATGACTGAACCATGTCCGCTCGCCCTTTCCCTTCCGGGGTGGCGCCTTTCGGACGGGCGCCAGTCCCCGCGGCGCCGCAACCGACCGCGCCGACCCTGTCCGAAGCCTTCGGCACCCGCCCTCTGGCGGGCGCGGCCTCCGGATTCGTGCTGGCCGCCCTGCCGCCGGGACTGGTGCTCTGGGCGCAGGACCGGCTGAGCCGGGCCGAGTTCGGCGCCCCCTTCCTGCCCGGCATGGGCCGCGACCTGCTGCGGCTGGACCTGTCACGCCCGGCCGATGTGCTGGCCGCGCTGGAGGACGGGCTGCAAGGCCGCGCCCTGGCCGCCGTGGTGGGCGAGATCCATGGCACCCCTTCGGCGCTGAACTTCACCGCCAGCCGCCGCCTGGCGCTGCGGGCCGAGGCGGCTGGCCTGCCCTGCTGGCTGATCCGCCATGCCGCGCCGCCCGAACCCAGCGCGGCGCGGATGCGCTGGCGGCTGACGCCGCTGCCCTCGGCCCCCGACCCGGACGACCCGCAGGCGCCGGGCGATCCGCGCTGGCTGGCGGAACTGTTCCGGGCGCGCGGCCGGGCGCCCTCGACCTGGGTGGCGCGTCATGACCGGGCGGCGGATCGTCTCGATTTCTCTGCCCCGTCTCGCGATCGAGAGCTGGCTGAGCCGCGCCGCGCGCCGGGGCGACGCCTGGCCTGAGCAGATCCCGCTGGCGCTGGCCGCGCCCGGTCCGCACGGGCCCGTCATCCATGCCGCGAACCGCGCCGCCGAACGGGCCGGCGCCCGCATCGGCGCCCGCGCCGTGGACAGCCGCGCCATCTGCCCGGCCCTGCGCATCGAGCCGGCCGAACCCGACCGCGATGCGGCAAGGCTGGCGCGGCTGGCCTTCTGGGCGCGGCGCTGGGGGCCCTTCAGCACGCCGGACGGCGATGACGGCCTCATCCTCGACACCACCGGCGCCGCGCATTGGGGCGGCGGCGAGGCGGCGCCGCTGGCGCTG
>NZ_JBHRXE010000006.1:2514-83387 GCF_042648325.1 Paracoccus simplex
TGGCGCCGACGCGCGGCGCGGCCTGGGCGCTGGCCCGCTTCGGGCCCGAGCGGGCGCTCTGCACCGATCCGCTGCCGGCCTTGGCGCCGCTGCCGGTCGCCGGGCTGCGGCTTTCGGGTGAAACCCTGCTGCTGCTGCGCCGGCTGGGGCTCAAGACCATTGGCGATCTGGCGGCGATTCCGCGGCTGGCGCTGATGCGCCGCTTTGCCCGCGCCGCGGCGCAGGACAATCCGCTGATCCGCCTCGACCAGGCGCTGGGGCGCGCGGCCGAGCCGCTGGACGCGCCCGAGCCCGCACCGGCATTCGCCGCCGAGGCCCGGCTGGCCGAGCCGGTGATGGACCCCTCGGACTGGCTGCCCGGGCTGCTGGAGACACTTTGCGCGCAGATGGCGGCGGCGGATCGCGGCTGCCGGCGGCTCTGCCTGTCGGTGTTTCGCGTCGATGGCGAACGGCGCGACATCCGCGTCGCCATGGCGGCGCCCACGCGCGAACCCGGCCATCTGCTGCGCCTGTTCGACGGCCGGCTGGAGCGGCTGGACCCCGGCTATGGCTTCGACCTGATCCGCCTGGCCGCCGAGGCCGTCGAGCCGCTGGCCCAGGCCCAGCCCGGCCTGGACGGCGCCGCACCCCAGGGGCTGGCGCTGGCGCGGCTGGTGGACCGGCTGGCGGCGCGCTTCGGCACGGCGGCGATCAGCCGCCCGCTGCCGCGCGAAAGCCATGTCCCCGAACGCGCCCAGACGCCCGGCCCGCCGCTGGCCACCATCCCCGCCCCACCCGCCCGCCCCGAGCGGCCGATCCGCCTGCTGACCCCGCCCGAGGAGATCCGCGTCCTGTACGCCATCCCCGAGGGGCCGCCGGCGCAGTTCCTCTGGCGCCGCCAGACCCTGCGCATCGCCCGCCATGCCGGGCCCGAGCGCATCGCCCCGGAATGGTGGCACGACCGCCCCGGCACCCGGCTGCGCGACTATTTCCGCATCGAGGACGACAGCGGCCTGCGGCTGTGGATCTATCGCGAGGGGCTGGTCCATGACGGCCGCGGCGGCACGCCGCGCTGGTTCCTGCACGGGATCTTCGCCTGATGCCCGACCATCATGCCCGCCCCGAGATCCCGCTGCCCCCCGTCGAGCACCCGAACCCGCCCGCGGATTACGTCGAGCTGGCGGTGACCAGCGCCTTCAGCTTCCTGCACGGCGCCTCGCACCCGCGCGAGCTGGCGCTGGCGGCGCATCTCATGGGCTATGACGCGCTGGGGATCGCCGACCTGAACAGCCTGGCCGGGGTGGTGCGGCTGCATGCCGCGGCCAGGAAGCTGCAACTGCGCCCGGTGATCGGGGCGCGGATCGTGCTGGCGGACGGCACCGCTTTCCTGGCCTATCCGACCGACCGCGCGGCCTATGGCCAGCTCGCCGCGCTGATCACCAAGGGCCGACGGCACGATCTGGACGGGAACTGGCAGCAGAAGGGCCGTTGCGACCTGAGCCTCGACGATCTGGCCGGCCATGCCCGGGGGATGCGGCTGATCTGGCTGCCGGGCAAGGATCTTGCCCCCCTGCCCGACCTTGCCGCGCGGCTGCCGCAGCTCACGCATGTCGCGGCCAGTTGGCTTTACCGCGGCGACGACCGGGCGCGGATCAACCGCCTTGACCGGGCGGCGCGGGCGGCGGGCCTGTCGATCGTCGCGGTGAACGACGTGCATTACCACGCCCCCGACCGCCGGCCGCTTCAGGACGTGATGACCTGCATCCGCGCGGGCACCACCATCGCCCGGGCCGGGCTGCTGCTGGCGCAGAATGCCGAACGTCACCTGAAGCCCCCGGCCGAGATGGCGCGGCTGTTCGCCGACTGGCCCCATGCCATCCGCGCCACGCGCCAGATCGCCGACAGCTGCCGCTTCTCGCTGGACGAGCTGCAATACGAATATCCCCGCGAAAGCGTGCCGCCGGGCCTGACGCCGCAGCAGCATCTGGAAAACCTGACCTGGCAGGGCGCGGCCTGGCGCTATCCGGCGGGCGTGCCCGGGAAGGTCCGCGCCACGCTGGAAAAGGAACTGGCGCTGATCGGCGGGAAGAAGATCGCGCAATATTTCCTGACCATCCACGACATCGTCCGCTATGCCGAAGACCAGGGCATCCTGAACCAGGGCCGCGGCTCGGCGGCCAATTCGGCGGTCTGCTACGTCCTCGGCATCACCCCGGTCGATCCCGCCAAGCATGAGCTGCTGTTCGAGCGGTTCATCAGCCAGAACCGCAAGGAGCCGCCCGACATCGACGTGGATTTCGAGCATGAGCGGCGCGAGGAGGTCATCCAGCACATCTACAAGCGCTACGGCCGCCACCGCGCCGGACTTTGCGCCACGGTGATCCATTACCGCCCGCGCAGCGCCATCCGCGAGGTCGGCAAGGTCATGGGCCTGTCCGAGGACGTGACCTCGGCCTTGGCCGATACGGTCTGGGGCAGCTGGGGCAAGGACATCCCCGCCGCCTCGGCCGATCAGGCGGGACTGGACCTGGACGACCCCTTGCTGCGGCGCACGGTCCGGCTGGCCGAGGAAATGATCGGCATGCCGCGCCACCTGTCCCAGCATGTCGGCGGCTTCGTGCTGACCGAGGGGCCGCTGTCCGAGACCGTGCCCATCGGCAATGCCGCCATGCCGGAGCGGAGCTTCATCGAATGGGACAAGGACGACATCGACGAATTGCGCATCCTCAAGGTCGATGTGCTGGCGCTGGGGATGCTGACCTGCATCCGCAAATGCTTCGAACTGGTCCGGGTGCATTACGGCAAGACACTGACGCTGTCGGATTTCGACCGGGACGACCCGGAAACCTATGCCATGCTGCAAAAAGGCGACAGCATCGGCACCTTCCAGGTCGAAAGCCGGGCGCAGATGGCCATGCTGCCGCGCCTGAAGCCCAAGGAATTCTACGATCTGGTGATCCAGGTCGCCATCGTCCGCCCCGGGCCGATCCAGGGCAACATGGTCCACCCCTATCTGCGCCGCCGGGCCGGGCTGGAGACGGTCGACTACCCCGGTCCCCGGGATGGCGACCCGGACGAGCTGAAGAACATCCTGTTTCGCACCGAAGGCGTGCCGATCTTTCAGGAACAGGCGATGAAGATCGCCATGGTCGCGGCGCAATTCTCTCCCGACGAGGTGGACGAGTTGCGCAAGGCCATGGCCACCTTCCGCTCGCGCGGGACCATCGGGCGATTGCAGGGCCGCATGGTCGGCAAGATGGTCGAACGCGGCTATGACCGCGAGTTCGCCGAACGCTGCTTCAACCAGATCAAGGGCTTCGGCGATTACGGCTTTCCGGAAAGCCATGCCGCGGCCTTCGCGCATCTGGCCTATGTCTCGGCCTGGTTGAAATGCCATCACCCGGCCGCCTTTGCCGCGGCGCTGCTGAACAGCCAGCCGATGGGCTTTTACGCGCCCGCCCAGATCGTGCGCGACGCCCGCGACCACGGCGTCGGCGTGTTGCCGGCCGATGTGAACATCAGCGCATGGGACAACACGCTGGAGCCCTGCGACGGCAGTTTCGCCCTGCGCCTCGGCCTGCGCCAGATCGACGGGCTGTCGAAACCGCTGGCCGAGCGCATCAAGAAGGCGCGGCGAAGCGAACCCTATGCCGACCTGGCCGATCTCAAGACCCGCGCCGGGCTCGATGCCCGGGCCATCCGGCTGATCGCGGCGGCGGATGCGCTGCGCTCGATGGGGCTGGACCGGCGGGCGGGGCTGTGGCAGGCGCGGGCGCTGCGCGATGCGCCGGACCTGCCGCTGTTCGGACGCCGCGACGAGGGGGCCGAGCCCGCCGTCACCCTGCCCGCCATGCCGCTTTGCGAACATGTCACCGCCGATTACCAGACGTTGCGGCTGTCGCTGAAAGCGCATCCCATGGCCTTCCTGCGCCGCAGCCTGACGGCGCAGGGCTATGTTTCGGCCGCGGACCTTGCCGCCCTGCCGAACCGGGCCAGCCTGCGCATGGCCGGCATCGTGCTGGTGCGCCAGCGCCCCGGCAGCGCCAACGGCACCTGTTTCGTCACGCTGGAGGACGAGACCGGCGTGGCCAATCTGGTGATCTGGGAAAAGACCTTCGCGCAGTTCCGCAAGGTGGTGATGACCGCCCGCCTGCTCGAGGTCCAGGGCCGGCTCCAGCGCGCCGAGGGCGTGACCCATATCGTCGCGCATGGGCTGGGCGACCGGTCCGACGCGCTGCTGCGCCTGGCCGGAGAGGCGCCGGCCGCGCTGCCCCAGCCCCGGCCCAGCCATCCGCGCCAGGTGCGCATCCTGCCCAGATCGCGGGATTTTCACTAGCCGGCCGGGCCAGCGCGCCTTGCAGCGGCAGAAACGGCTGGAGCCGCGCGGGCCCTGCCCCCGAACCGGCTTTGCCTGCGCGCGCAAGCGCAAGCCCGGACGGCCGCCTTCCCCGCCCGCGGGCAGGGATTCCCGCGTATGCCAGCCGAAGCCCTGGCAAAGCCGCGCCGGATCGGGCCCGCGACCCTGATCCGCGCCCATGCGGAAACCGCGCCCCTTGCGGGACGCGGTTCCAAAGTTCTTCCGTCAGGGGCAGATCTTACTTGATCTTGCCTTCCTTGTACTCGACATGCTTGCGCACAACCGGGTCGTATTTGTTGACCGTCATCTTTTCGGTCATCGTGCGGGCGTTCTTCTTGGTGACATAGAAGTGCCCGGTCCCGGCGCTCGAGTTCAGACGGATCTTGATCGTCGTCGGCTTCGCCATCTGTTTCGCTCCTGCTGCGGGGCAAAGACGCGTGGCGCGGACCCCGTGGAATTCTCTTGAAGCCCGCCTTTTAGCGGCAGAACCGACGGAGTCAACCGGGAATCGGCCGGAAATCGGCGGCTTCGCGGCGAAAAACGCCTGGCCTGGAACGGACCGCCGGACGCCCTGCCGGACGCCCCGCAGCCGGCCGTATCGGCGGGATGCGGGGAAATTTGCGCGGATGGCCTGTAAGCCGGATTTTGTTCCGGGGTCGCCCCCTTCGATGACCATTCCTCTGGCCCCGCCATTGCTGACGGGATCTAGCTGCCAACCCGGACCTGCTGGGGCGAAGGCGGCCCTGTCTTGCGACGCGCGGTCCCTATTCGGCATTGCTCCCGGTGGGGCTTGCCGTGCCGGGCCTGTTGCCAGCCCCGCGGTGGGCTCTTACCCCACCGTTTCACCCTTGCCCATGCGCGCATGGGCGGTCTGTTCTCTGTGGCGCTTTCCCTGGGGTTGCCCCCGCCGGGCGTTACCCGGCACCGTACCTTCATGGAGTCCGGACTTTCCTCGACGTTGCCGCCGCGGTCATCCGGCCATCCGCGCAGCAAGGCAGATAGAACCGGTGGCGGCCAAGGTCAAGCGCCGCGCCGGTCGCGCCGCCGCAGGGGTACTGAAGAAACGGTGAAAGGGTCAGGCTCGCGTCCAGCCCCGCGCGCTCCGGAGCCGCGATCCTCGATCCAGCCCGGCCGCACGCCAACCCGCGACGCCGCCTCGTGCCCCAGGGGCGTCAGCGCCTATCCCGCATGCGGCGGCACGGTCCGGACGACGGCCGCATCCCGTCGCGGCTGATCGGCCGGCCGATCGCGGCGCTGGCCGAGGCGGTGCGCGCCGCGCTTCAAAACGGCACGTTGTCCAGCCCGCCCGCCTGCGCTGCGGGCTGCACATAGCCCGCCTTGATGGTCCTGAAACCGGTGGAAAACTCGACGGTCAGCGTGTCCTCGGCGATGCCCATGATCGTGCCGTTGCCGAACTTCTGATGGAACACCCGGTCACCGACCGCAAACCGCGCCGCCGGCTCGGCGTCGATGACGACCGGCGTGCGGTGTACGGGCTGTGTACGCTCGGCGGACCGCTCCTGCATGCGTTTCCAGCCCGGCGAATTATAGACATCCGCCCGCGCCGCGCGCTCGTGCATCACCGATTGCGCAAAAGGCTGCGCCGCCGCGCCGTAGCCGCCGCCATAAAGGCCGGGCGGCGTCAGCACCTCGACATGATCCTCGGGCAGCTCGTCGATGAAGCGCGAGGGCAGCGAGGACTGCCATTGCCCATACATGCGGCGGTTGCCGGCGAAGCTGATCGTCACCACTTCCTCGCCGCGGGTAATGCCGACATAGGCGAGGCGGCGCTCCTCCTCGAGCCCCTTCATGCCGCTTTCGTCCATGCTGCGCTGGCTGGGGAACAGCCCGTCCTCCCAGCCCGGCAGGAAGACGACGGGATATTCCAGCCCCTTGGCGGCATGCAGCGTCATGATCGAGACCTCCTCGGACTGCTCGCCCTTGTCATTGTCCATGACCAGCGCGACATGTTCGAGGAAACCCTGAAGGTTTTCAAATTCTTCCAGCGCCTTTATCAATTCTTTCAAGTTGTCGAGCCGCCCCGGCGCATCGGGCGACTTGTCGTTCTGCCACATGGCGGTATAGCCGGATTCGTCCAGAATCCGCTCGGCCAGCTCGACATGGCGCACCCGGCTGTCCAGCGCATCGGCATGCCAGCGGCCCATGGCCTCGGTGAACTGCCGCAGCGCCCCGGCACCCTTGCCGCCAAGCGCGCCGGCGGCCACGGCCGAGGCCGCGCCCTCCAGCAGCGACAGGCCGCGGTCCCGCGCCTCGCGCTGGATGGTCTGCACCGCCTTGTCGCCGAGGCCGCGCTTGGGCACGTTCACGATGCGCTCGAAGGCCAGGTCGTCGGTGGGGCTGACCACCAGCCGGAAATAGGCCATGGCGTCGCGGATTTCCTGGCGTTCGTAGAAGCGCGGGCCGCCGATCACCCGATAGGGCAGGCCGATGGTCATGAAGCGGTCCTCGAAGGCCCGCATCTGGTGGCTGGCCCGCACGAGGATGGCGATGTCGTTCAGGCTGCGCCGGCCGACGCTGTGGCGGTGGCCGCCGTGGAAAGCCTCGATCTCCTCGCCGATCCAGCGCGCCTCGGCCTCGCTGTCCCAATGGCCGATCAGCCGCACCGGCTCGCCTTCGGTCGCGTCGGTCCACAGCGTCTTGCCGAGCCGCCCCTTGTTGGCCGCGATCAGCCCCGAGGCGGCGGCCAGGATATGCGGGGTCGAGCGGTAGTTCTGTTCCAGCCGGATCACCTGGGCGCCGGGGAAATCGCTCTCGAACCGCAGGATGTTGCCGACCTCGGCGCCGCGCCAGCCATAGATCGACTGGTCGTCGTCGCCGACGCAGCAGATGTTGCGATGCGCCTGCGCCAGCAGCCGCAGCCACATGTATTGCGCGACGTTGGTGTCCTGGTATTCGTCCACCAGGATATAGCGGAACCGGTCCTGCCAGGTCCGCAGCACGTCGGGATGCGCCTGGAACAGGTTCACGCAATGCATCAGCAGGTCGCCGAAATCGACCGCGTTCAGCTCGAGCAGCCGGCGCTGATAGGCGGCGTAAAGCCGCCCGCCGCGGCCGTCGAAGGCGCGCTCCTCGCCCCGGGGCAGCCTGGCGGGCGACAGGCAGCGGTTCTTCCAGCCGTCGATCAGATGCGCGAGCTGCCGGGCCGGCCAGCGCTTTTCGTCGATATTCTCGGCCTGGATCAGCTGCTTGAGCAGCCGGATCTGGTCGTCGGTGTCGAGGATGGTGAAGCTGGGCTTCAGGTGCAGCTCGGCATCGCCGATCAGTTCGGCATGGCGGCGCAGGATCTTGACGCTGATCGAATGGAAGGTGCCAAGCCAGGGCATGCCCTCGACCATCTCGCCCAGCAGCCGGCCGATGCGGTCCTTCATCTCGCGCGCGGCCTTGTTGGTGAAGGTCACGGCCAGGATCTGCCCCGGTCGTGCCTTGCCGAGATTCAGCAGATGCGCGATGCGCGTGGTCAGCGCCCGGGTCTTGCCGGTGCCGGCGCCGGCCAGCAGCAGCACCGGCCCGTCCAGCGCCTCGACCGCGTCGCGCTGCGCCGGGTTCAGCCCGTCCAGATAGGGCGCCGGCCGCGCGCCCAGGGCGCGTTGTGAAAGCGGCACCGGCGCGGCTGCGGCCTCGAAGGCATCCGAGTCGTCGAAATTGCTCATGCCCGCACCATAGCCGCTGCCGGCGCGTCGGGAAAGCCCGTGTTCACGCCTTGTTCACATCACGCCCTGAGGCCGGCGAAGATCGCGGGGTCCAGGCTGGCATGGGCGAAGGTCTCGCCCTGGGTCAGCACCGAAACCGCGTCATGCGAATGCAGCGATTCCTGGTGGCTGGCGACGACGCGGAAATCGCCGATGCGCGGCTCGGCCATCAGTTCGGCGGCAAAGGCGCGCACCGCGTCCTCGACGAAGATCGGGTTCGCGGCGTTCAGCTCGGCGAAGGCCTGCTCGTCCTCGCGCTTGACCATGACCTGGGTTTCGGTGGCGACGGCCCGGCGGCACAGCGCCACCAAGTCCTCGAACCACAGCGTGTCGCCCTGCATCACCACCGAGATCCGGGCGATGCTGCGCTGCGAATGCGGCGTCGCCAACTGGCCGCGCATCTGCCGGGCGTGCTCGCTGAGTTCCAGCGAGCAGGGGCAGGTCGAGGAATAGACATAGTCGAAATGCATGATCCGCAGCCGCTGCCCGGCCTTTTCGACCAGTTCCAGCGCGATGTCGTAATATTGCCAGCCCGACAGGCCCGAGCGCAGCGATTCGACCTGCATCGGGTAGCTCAGCCGCATCTGGATGCGGGCGTCGATGCTGTCGAGGTCGGATTTGTAGTCGTCCAGCGCCGCCTGCAGCACCCCCATCGAGAACTGCTTGTCCGCATGGGCGTAGAACGAGCGCATGATGCGGCTCATGTTGATGCCCTTGCGGTCGGCTTCCAGGCTGACGGTGCCGGTGACCGAGGTCTCCAGCGTGATCTCGCCGCCATGATCGGCCGAATCGGGGCGGGTCTGGTAGCGGATCGGCAGGCGGAAATTCGAGATGCCGACATGCTGGATCGGCGCGCGGGCGCCGACGATCAGGCTGGCCGGACCATTCTGCAGGTCCGGCAGGCTGGCCTTGTAGCGGTCATCCACCCGGAAATCGGCCGGATATTCGCGGTTCAGCGCCGGATAGGCGCGGTCGGTGGCAACGGGGCGGGCCTCGGTCATGGTCGTCCTCGCTTGGCGGTCGGCAACAATTTGGGGACTCGTGACCGGAAAGGAAAGAGGCACCCGGCAAGTTCGGGTGCCAATGTGTCAGCTTAGCGACTGGCGAAGGTCCGCGATCAGGTCTCCGGCATCTTCGAGTCCGATGGACAGGCGCAGCAGGCCGGGGGTGATGCCGAGACCCGAACGCACCTCCTCGGACAGGCGCTGGTGGGTGGTGGTCGCCGGATGGGTGACGATGGATTTCGCGTCGCCCAGGTTGTTCGAGATCTGGAAGACGCGCAGCCGGTTCATCGCCGAGAAGGCCGCCTCCTTGCTGCCCAGATCGACCGCGACCATGGTGCCGCCCGCCCCCATCTGCCGCTGCACCAGATCGTGCTGGGGGTGATCGGCGAGACCCGGATAGAGGATGCGGGCGACCTTGGGCTCCTGCTTCAAGGCGGTGGCAAGGCGCAGGGCGCTTTCCGTCTGGGCACGCACGCGCAGCTCCATCGTCGCCAGCCCGCCCAGCATCAGCCAGGCGTTGAAGGGGCTGATCGCGCCGCCGGTATGTTTCAGATAAGGTTCGGCCACCTGGCGCACGAACTGCCGGGTGCCGCAGATCACCCCGCCCAGGCAGCGGCCCGAGCCGTCGATATGCTTGGTCGCGGAATAGACCACCACGTCGGCGCCCTGCGCGACGGCGCGGGAATAGACCGGGGTGGCGAAGACATTGTCCACCACCACCAGCGCGCCGACCGCATGGGCCAGCTCGGCCACGCCGGCGATGTCCACCACCTCCAGCGTCGGGTTCGACACCGACTCGAAGAACACCGCCTTCGTGCCGGGCCGGATCGCGGCGCGCCATTGTTCCAGCTCGGTGCCGTCGACATAGGAGACCTCGACCCCGAAGCGGGCCAGCACGTCCAGCACGTAGAGGCAGGAGCCGAACAGCGCCCGCGACGAGACGATGTGATCGCCCGGCTTCAGGAAGCACATCAGCGCCCCGTTGACCGCCGCCATGCCGCTGGCGGTGGCGAAGGCATCCTCGGTGCCTTCAAGATTGGCGATCCGGTCCTCGAACATGCGCGAGGTCGGATTGCCGTAGCGGGCATAGATGAATTCGTCCGGGCCGGCCTTGATGAAGCGCGCCTCGGCCTGCTCGGCGCTGTCATAGGAAAAGCCCTGGGTCATGAACAGCGCCTCGGCCATCTCGCCATACTGGCTGCGACGGATGCCGTGATGAATGGCGCGGGTGCGCGGCTGCAAGGGCTGGTTCGACTCCTGGGACTTCGACTCCTGGGACATGGCTCGCTCCTATGGTCAGAAGCTCCGGTTACTCCCGCCCGGACAACCGCGCAAGGGCGCAGCGGGCGCTATTCGCCGTCGCGAGGCTGCGCGTGGCGCTCGAACAGCCGGGCATTGGCGACGAAGAACACCACCATGATCGCCGGCAAGCCGAAGGTCTTGAAATTGACCCAGGCGGTTTCCGACATCAGCCGCCAGACCGCCTCGTTCGCGGCGGCCAGGCCCAGGAACAGCGCCGCCATCCGCAGCGTCAGGATGCGCCAGCCCTCGGCACTCATCGGCAGCGCCTCGGCCATGACCAGCTGCAGCCAGTTGCGGCGCAGCGCCAGGCTGATGCCCAGCAGGGCAGCGAAGATCAGGTAGATGATCGTCGGCTTCATCTTGAAGAATTTCGGGTCGTTCAGCCAGACGGACAGCCCGCCGAAGACCACCACCAGCACCAGAGTGGCGATCTGCATCGGCGACAGCCGGCCGGTCAGCCGCCACAAAGCCAGCGTGGTCAGCACCAGGACCGGGATGAAGACCAGAGTCGCGAGGATGAAGCCGGAATATTCCCGCCCCGCCAGCGTGACCGCATGGTCGCGAAAACGCGAGAAAACGAGAAAGAACAGGATGAGCGGGCCGAATTCCAGCGCGGCCTTGAGCCAGGGATTGATCTTGCGGGCTTCGGTCAAGGCAGGTTCCTCTCATGCCGGGGTGGCGCGGTTTTGCCCCGGGCGCGGCCGCGACGCAAGCGGCGCGCGTCAGTCCAGCCGGATCGCCGCCAGGATCGGCCCGCTGGCCGAGCGGGGATCGCCGGCGCCCAGCTCCTGCGCCAGGATGGCGTGGCGGGTATCGGCGGGGAAGGCGTCGCCGCTGCGCGGATCCGGCTTCACCGTCAGGCGCAGCGGCGCCCGGCCATCCCATTCCGCGATGCGCTCGGCCGCCAGCACGACATTGCGATAATCCAGCGCGATGCCGCGATTCTCGCCGGCCTTGATCTCGACCTTCCGTGCCGGCGCATAGCGCACCAGGATGATCGCCACCCGGTCGCGGATGGCGCCGCGCGGTGTCAGCTCGATGCGATAGCCCCCTTCTTCGCGGTTGCTGGAGGAGACCATGACCATCGGCGGGCGGGCCATCTGCGCCTGCAGCAAGCCCATCAGCTCGGCCGGGCGCAGGGCGATCAGCGTGTCGGTACCGCCCACGACCATCTGCGGGGTGTAGATGGCGCGTTCGCCCGATTGATGCGCATAGGCCTGCTGGCGGCGGGTGAATTCGGGGCGGGCGAATTCGTCCGCCCAGCCAAGATAGTCCCAGTAATCGACATGCCAGGACAGCGCCAGCACATCCTCGCGGTCGGCGAGGTCGGCCAGCATCTCGTCGGCGGGCGGGCAAGAGGAACAGCCCTGCGAGGTGAACAGCTCGACCACCACCGGCGGATGGTCGATGGGACCGAACATCCGCCGCGCCTGCACCTCGGCGAAGGAGGCCACGCCCGGCGCGGCGAAATCGCTGACCTGCATGCCCGGCGGCAGCAGCTCGGCAGGCATGCCGGGCAGGCCCTCGGGCGCCTCGATCAGGCCGATCACCCCGTCATCCGCCGGTTCCGGCTCGGCGGCGGCGGGGCCGGTAGCGGCAAAGGGGTCGGTGACGGCATCGGCATGCGCGGGCCCGCCGGCCGGGGCGTCCAGTCCGGTCCAGCCCGACTCGGGCCCAAGACCCGCCGCGGGGCCGGACTGCGGCGCGGCGGAAAACCCTGACAGGCCGGGATCTGCCGCCCCGCCCAGCCCTGCGTCCTGCGCCAGCAGCGGGCCACCCGCCCCCATCGCCATGATCCAGGCCGCGCAGGCCATGCCCAGAAGCCGGGCCGGCCGGCCCTGTCGCCCCCGAGATGTCGTCTTGTCGCGCGTCACCGCCATATTCCGTGCATTCCCGGCCCTTCCGATCCCGCCCCAGCTAACCCGCCGGCCGCGGGAACGACAAATCAATGGTTTGTTAGCACCGCGTTCCCTTGGCGTGACCGTGATGGAAAGCCCACATCTTGCAGTCGCAGCAAAAAATTGGCATACAATGGCATACAACGCCTGTCCCGCCCCCTTGAACCCCATCCGGAAAAGGGGCAAATGGCAGGCAGCACCGCCATTCAGCCACCTTTTTCAAGGATAGGGAGCCGAGTCATGCCCATCGAAACCGGAACCGACACCGCAAGGACGCGCCGCCAGCTCGAGGTGGGCGGCGCATCCTATGCCTATTACTCGATCGACGCCGCGACGGAAGCGGGACTGGGCGATTTCTCGAAGCTGCCGGCTTCGCTGAAGGTCGTGCTGGAAAACCTGCTGCGCTTCGAGGATGGCGGCCGCACGGTCAGCGTGGACGACATCAAGGCCTTTGCCGAATGGGCGGAAAAGGGTGGCCAGAACCCGCGCGAGATCGCCTATCGCCCGGCCCGGGTGCTGATGCAGGACTTCACCGGCGTTCCGGCGGTGGTGGACCTGGCGGCGATGCGCGACGGCATCAAGGCGCTTGGCGGCGACCCGCAGAAAATCAACCCGTTGAACCCGGTGGACCTGGTCATCGACCATTCGGTGATGATCGACGAATTCGGCACCCCCCGCGCCTTCCAGCGCAACGTCGAGCTGGAATACGAACGCAACCTGGAACGCTATACCTTCCTGAAATGGGGGCAGAACGCCTTCAACAATTTCCGCGTCGTGCCTCCGGGGACGGGCATCTGCCACCAGGTGAACCTGGAATACCTGGCCCAGACCGTCTGGACCGATACCGACCAGAAGGGCGAAACCGTCGCCTATCCCGACACGCTGGTCGGCACCGACAGCCACACCACCATGGTCAACGGCCTGGCGGTGCTGGGCTGGGGCGTCGGCGGCATCGAGGCCGAGGCGGCGATGCTGGGCCAGCCGATCTCCATGCTGATCCCCGAGGTGGTCGGCTTCAAGATCACCGGCGCGCTGCGCGAGGGCGTGACCGCCACCGACCTGGTGCTGAAGGTCGTGCAGATGCTGCGCAAGCACGGCGTGGTCGGCAAGTTCGTCGAATTCTACGGCGACGGCCTTGACCACATGCCGCTGGCCGACCGCGCCACCATCGCCAACATGGCCCCCGAATACGGCGCCACCTGCGGCTTCTTCCCGATCGACAACGAGACCCTGCGCTATCTGCGCCAGACCGGCCGCGACGAATCCCGCATCGCCCTGGTCGAGGCCTATGCCAAGGAGAACGGCTTCTGGCGCGGCGCCAATTACGCGCCGGTCTACAGCTCGACGCTGGAACTGGACCAGGGCGATGTCGTCCCGGCGATCTCGGGGCCCAAGCGGCCGCAGGACCATGTGGCGCTGACCGACTCGGCCTTCGAGTTCCGCAAATATATCTGCGGCACCCGCAAGCTGCCCGAGCCCACCGTCACGGCCGAGAAACGCTGGAACGGCGAAGGCGGCGCCCCGGCCCCCAGCGACCTGCCCGGCCATCACGAGGGCTACAAGTCCGGCCCGGTCGAGGGCCAGGATTACCAGCTGCACGACGGCTCGGTGGTGATCGCGGCGATCACCTCCTGCACCAACACCTCGAACCCCTATGTGCTGATGGCCGCGGGCCTGGTCGCCCGCAAGGCGCGCGCGCTCGGCCTGACCCGCAAGCCCTGGGTCAAGACCTCGCTGGCCCCCGGCTCGCAGGTGGTGGCGGAATATCTGGAAGCGGCGAACCTGCAGGACGACCTGGACGCGCTCGGCTTCAACCTGGTCGGCTTCGGCTGCACCACCTGCATCGGCAACTCGGGGCCGCTGCAGCCGGAAATCTCGAAGTCGATCAACGAGAACGACCTGGTGGCGGTCTCGGTCCTGTCCGGCAACCGCAACTTCGAGGGCCGGATCTCGCCCGACGTGCGCGCCAACTATCTGGCTTCGCCGCCGCTGGTCGTCGCCTATGCCATCGCCGGCGACATGAACATCGACCTGACCACCGAACCGCTGGGCCATGGCAAGGACGGCCAGCCGGTGTTCCTCAAGGACATCTGGCCCACCTCGAAGGAAGTCGCGGAACTGGTCGAGACCGTCGTCACCCGCGAGATGTTCCAAGAGAAATATGCCGACGTCTTCAAGGGCGACGAGCGCTGGCAGGCGGTCGAGGTCACCGACAGCGAGACCTATGACTGGCCGCCCAGCTCGACCTATATCCAGAACCCGCCCTATTTCCAGGGCATGTCCAGGGACAAGGGCGCGATCCACAACATCCACGGCGCCCGGGTCCTGGCGCTTCTGGGCGACATGATCACCACCGACCACATCTCGCCGGCCGGCTCGTTCAAGCCGACGACGCCCGCGGGCAAATACCTGACCGAGCGCCAGGTCGCGCCCAAGGACTTCAACAGCTACGGCTCGCGCCGCGGCAACCACGAGGTGATGATGCGCGGCACCTTCGCCAATATCCGCATCAAGAACGAGATGCTGGACGGCGTCGAGGGCGGCTATACCAAGGGCCCGGATGGCGGCGAGACCTCGATCTACGACGCCGCCATGGCCTACAAGGCGGCCGGCATCCCGCTGGTCGTGGTCGGCGGCATCGAATATGGCGCCGGCTCGTCGCGGGACTGGGCGGCGAAGGGCACCAACCTGCTGGGCGTCAAGGCGGTCATCGCCGAAAGCTTCGAGCGCATCCACCGCTCGAACCTGGTCGGCATGGGCGTGATCCCCTTCGAGTTCACCGGCGGCGACAACCGCAAGACGTTGGGCCTGACCGGCAACGAGGTGATGTCGATCGACGGGCTGGAAGGCGACTTCAAGCCGCTGTCGCTGGTGCCCTGCACCATCCGCTATGCCGACGGCAGCGAGAAGGTGATCCAGATCAAGGCCCGCGTCGATACCGAGGTCGAGATCGAATATCTCGAAAACGGCGGCGTGCTGCATTACGTGCTGCGCAACCTGGCCCGGGCCTGATCCGCATTCCCGGCATGCGCAACGGGCCGTCCCTTCGGGGGCGGCCTTTTCGCTGGCGGACCCTTGCGGAACGAAGACGCCGGGGCGCCTGGCAGAGCCCTTGCAGGAATATTCGGGAACGGTCGAAGGCGCCGGCCTATTCCTCGGCGCAATACCACATGCTTCCGCCGACGGCGGCCGAGCCGATCACCATCGAGCCGACCGCCACCGGCGAGGCGGCCATGCCCATGGCCGCCGCCCCCGCCGCCTCCAGCGTGCCGACCATCTGGCCCGAGCCCGCCGCCAGGATCGCGGCGCCGGGCCGCTGCGTTACCGCGTCATAGCCCGCCACCGCCAGCGCATTGGCATTGCGGAAGGTCGCCTGCCGCGCCGAATTCACCCTTTCGCAGAAGGTCTTGCGGCACAGCGCATTGCTCTTGCGCGGGCCTTTCTGCGCGCCGATATAGGTGTCGTTCTGCTTGTCCCAGAGCAGGCAATAGCTGCCGTCATCCCCCATGGCGTTGCGCCGCAGGATCTCGCGCAGGGTGACATAGCCGGGGCACGAGATCCGCCCCCAGCCCGAGAAGTTCTTCTCGAGCCGGCCGACATTCTCGCGGAATTCGGCATCGCGGACATAATTGATCTCGGTCTTCTCGCCGGCGATCGAGGTCTCGCAGGTCCAGAGCCGCTCGTCCCTTGCCGGCTTTTCCTGCGCCACGGCAGGCAGCGCAACTCCCAACACCAAAGCCACAACAAGCCCGCGCATCGCCTTCTCCATGTCCTTTCCGCATCCTCTTCGCGCGGCCGTTTTCGCCAAAGCGCCGCCGCCATGCAAGCCGCCGGACCCGGGCTTTCCGGATTGTGAACGGGTGATCCGCCTCACCGTTTTCCAAATACCCCGGCAACGGCGCGGCAAAAGAAAAGGCCGCCCCGAAGGGACGGCCTGAAAACGCTGCGATCCCGGAAAGGATCAGTTCTTCGCGTAGAATTCGACGACCAGGTTCGGCTCCATCTGCACGGCATAGGGCACGTCGCCCAGGGCCGGAGTGCGCACGAAGGCCGCGGTCATCTTGTTGTGGTCCACTTCCAGATAGTCCGGCACGTCACGCTCGGCCAGGCCCACGGCTTCCAGCACGATGGCCAACTGGCGCGACCGCTCGCGGATCGAGACGACATCGCCTTCTTTCACGCGATACGAGGCGATGTTCACGCGCTTGCCGTTCACCTCGACATGGCCGTGGTTCACGAACTGGCGGGCGGCGAAGATGGTCGGCACGAACTTGGCGCGATAGACCACCGCGTCCAGGCGGCGCTCCAGCAGGCCGATCAGGTTCTCGCCGGTATCGCCCCTGACGCGCTCGGCCTCGGCATAGATGCGGCGGAACTGCTTCTCGGTCAGATCGCCGTAATAGCCCTTCAACTTCTGCTTGGCGCGCAGCTGGGTGCCGAAATCCGACAGCTTCTGCTTGCGGCGCTGGCCGTGCTGGCCGGGACCGTATTCGCGCTTGTTCACCGGCGACTTGGCGCGGCCCCAGATGTTCTCGCCCATGCGGCGGTCGATCTTGTACTTGGCAGCGGTGCGTTTGGTCATCGCTGATCTCCTTCTTGTCAGTTGTCGAAGGGCGTTGTCCTTTGGCATAATGCCCGACAGGGTTCCCCTTGCGGGGTCCACCAACACCAATGAAGCGGCGCTTATAGCCGCCCCGCGCCCGGTGTCAAGCACCCCTTGAGCGGCGGCTCCGTTGCCCCTAAATGAAAGGCAGCGAACAGAAAAGGCCCGAGATGTTTTCGATCCCCGGCAAGTCCCCCGTCACCATCACCCAGGCGGCCGAGCGGCAGATCGCCCGGTTGATGGCCGCGAAATCCGCCAGCGGCCTGCGCATCGGCCTGAAAAAGGGCGGCTGCGCCGGCATGGAATACACCATGGAACTGGCCGAGGCCGCCCAACCCGGCGACGAGGTCGTCGAACAGGGTCAGGCCCGGGTGCTGATCGCCCCCACCGCGCAGATGTTCCTGTTCGGGACCGAGATCGACTATGAGACCGGCATGCTCGAATCCGGCTTCAAGTTCCGCAACCCGAACGTGACCGACGCCTGCGGCTGCGGCGAATCGGTCAGCTTCGCCCTGCCCGGCAGCGCCGCCCGCGCCTGAGTTTCGCCGCGTTAGCGCACCCATCCTTGATCCGCCCCGGCAGCCGGCCTAAGCCCCTCGCAGCACAACATGGGAGAGGCAGATGGCCCCGCGCAAACTCGCCGCCGGCAACTGGAAGATGAACGGAACCCTCACCTCGCTGGCCGAGATCGACCGGCTGCTGGCCGATCACCCGGCGCCCGGCTGCGACGTGCTGATCTGCCCGCCCGCCACGCTGGTCCAGGCCATGGCGGCCAAGGGCATCGCCACCGGCGGCCAGGATTGCCACGCGAAAGCCTCGGGCGCGCATACCGGCGACATCGCCGCCGCGCAGCTCCGCGACGCGGGTGCCAGCCACGTCATCCTCGGCCATTCCGAGCGCCGCACCGACCATGCCGAGACCGACGCCCAGGTCGCCGCCAAGGCCGTCGCCGGGCATGAGGCGGGCCTGGTCGCGGTGATCTGCGTCGGCGAGACCGAAGCGCAGCGCGACGCCGGCGAGACGCTGGACGTGATCTCGGCCCAGCTCGCCGGCTCGGTGCCCGACTGCGCCACGGCGGCGAACACGGTGATCGCCTATGAGCCGGTCTGGGCCATCGGCACCGGCCGCACGCCGACCTCCGGCCAGATCGCCGAGGTGCACGCGCTGATGCGCGACCGCCTGTCGGCGCGCTTCGCCGACGGCGCCGACTTCGCCCTGCTCTATGGCGGCTCAGTCAAGCCGGGCAATGCGGCCGAGATCTTTGCCATCCCGCATGTGAACGGCGCGCTGGTCGGCGGCGCCAGCCTGAAGGCGGCCGATTTCGGCCCGATCATCGTCGCGCTTTCCGCAGCGTAACGGGCCCGAAAGGAACGCCATTCCATCCGGCCGGCCCGCTTTGGAATGGCATTGCCGTTTTGCGGACCGCCAGCCCCTTGCCAAGCCCGGCCCGGCGGGCATAGGTCTCGCCTGACAGTCAAGGCAGGGGCGATGACAGGGCCGGCAATCTCATTTCAGGGCGTGACGCGCCGCTATCCGCAAAAGGGCGGCAGCGACGTCGTGGCGCTGCACGACATCTGGCTGGACGTGCCGCAGGGCGCGATCACCGGCATCATCGGCCGGTCCGGCGCCGGAAAATCGACATTGCTGCGCATGGTGAACGGGCTGGAACGTCCCAGCGCCGGCAAGGTGATCGTGAACGCGCGCGACGTCGGCGCCGCCTCGGACGCCAGCCTGCGCCGCATCCGGCGCGAGGTCGGGATGATCTTCCAGCATTTCAACCTGCTGGCCAGCCGCACCGTGGCCGAGAACATCGCCCTGCCGCTGGAGATCGCCGGCGAGGACCGCGCCAGGATCGCTCCCCGCGTCGCGGAACTGATCGAGCGGGTCGGCCTGACCGCCCAGGCCGGACGCCATCCGGCCGAGCTTTCGGGCGGGCAGAAGCAGCGCGTCGGCATCGCCCGGGCGCTGGCCACCGGCCCGCGCGTGCTGCTGTCGGACGAGGCGACCTCGGCTCTCGACCCCGACACCACGCGGCAGGTGCTGGACCTGCTGCAGGCCATCAACCGCGACCTCGGGCTGACCATCCTGCTCATCACCCACGAAATGGCGGTGGTGCGCGACATCTGCAGCCATGTCGCGGTGATCGAGGGCGGACGCATCGTCGAGGCCGGCGGAACCTACGAGGTGTTCTCGAAGCCCGTCCATGCCACCACCCGCTCGTTCCTGACCGGCGTGACCGGCGTCGCCGTGCCGCAATTCGTCGCCGACCAGATGCACGAGACGCCGCAAGGCCCCGGGGCCGAGGCCGTGGTGCAGATCACCTTCATCGGCAGCCATGCCACCGACCCGATGCTGGCCCGGCTGACCTCGGAACGCGGCGTCAGCGTCAACATCCTCGCCGGCGCCATCGAGGAGATCGGGACCAGGCCCTTCGGCAGCCTGATCGTCGCCCTGCCCGCCCAGAGACTGGAGGAATCGCGCCGCTTCCTGGAAGAACACGGGCTTCTGACCGAGGTGCTTGGCCATGTCGGCTAACCTGATCCCGATCCTGTGGCAGGCGACGCTGCAGACGCTCTACATGGTCGCCATGTCCACCCTGCTCGGCACGCTGATCGGCGGGCCGCTGGGCGTGTTCCTCGCCACCTCGCGCCGGGGCGAACTGCTCTCGGCGCCCTGGCTGAACACCGTCCTCGGGCTGATCGTGAACGCGGCGCGCTCGACCCCGTTCATCATCCTGGTGGTGGCGATCATCCCCTTCACGCGGCTGATCGCCGGCACCTCGATCGGCACCACCGCGGCCATCGTGCCGCTGACCATCGCCAGCGCCCCTTTCATCGCCCGCCTGATCGAGACCGCGATCCGCGAGGTCGATGCCGGCCTGATCGAGGCCGCCCGCGCCATGGGCGCGACGCCGGGCCAGATCGTCAGGAAGGTGCTGATCCCCGAGGCGATGCCCGGCATCATCCTGGGCCTGACGCTGGCCGTGGTCAGCCTGATCGGCTATTCCGCCATGGTCGGCGCCGTCGGCGGCGAAGGGCTGGGCGATCTCGGCATCCGCTACGGCTACCAGCGCTTCATGCCCGAGGTGATGCTGGCCGTCGTGGTGATCCTGATCGTGCTGGTGCAACTGGTGCAATCGGCCGGCGAATGGATCGCCGCCCGTTTCGACAAACGCGCGCCCCGCAACCGGGGCCGATAACCGGAAAGGACATCCTCCCATGCGCTCATTCCGCCTTGCCGCCCTGACCTCGGCGCTCGCCCTCTCTGCGACCCTGACCGCCGGCATGGCTGCGGCCGAGGAAATCAAGGTCGGCGTCTCGCCCGGCGAACATGGCGAGATCATGGAAGAGGTCGCCAAGGTGGCCGAAGCCAAGGGCCTGACCATCGACATCGTCGAATTCACCGATTACGTGGTGCCGAACCAGGCGCTGGCCGATGGCGACCTGCAGGCCAACAGCTTCCAGCACCAGCCCTATCTGGACAACCAGATCAAGGATCGCGGCTTCGACCTGGTCAGCATCGCCAAGACCATCACCACGCCGATGGGCGTCTATTCGGAAAAGCTGAAATCGCTGGACGAGCTGCCCGATGGCGCCAAGGTCGCGATCCCGAACGACCCGACCAATGGCGGCCGCGCCCTGCTGATCCTGCAGGACAAGGGCGTCATCACGCTGGCCGACGGCACTGGCCTCACCCCCTCGGCGCTGGACGTGACCGGCAACCCGAAGAACCTGAAATTCCTCGAACTCGAGGCCGCGCAGCTGCCGCGCGCGCTGGCCGATGCCGACATCGCGGTGATCAACACCAATTACGCGCTGGATGCCGGCCTCAACCCGAACGAGGACGCGATCGCCATGGAAAAGGCCGACAGCCCCTATGCCAACGTCATCGTGGTGCGCAAGGGTGACGAGAACGCGCCCTGGGCCAAGGCGCTGGTCGAGGCCTATCACGACCCGGCGGTGAAGACCTTCATCGAAGAAAAATACCGCGGCGCCGTCATCCCCGCCTGGTGATCTTCACCGTTTCCCCAATACCCCGGGGGAGTCGCGGCACGCGACGGGGGCAGAGCCCCCACCCCCGCGCCACGGAACCAGCGCCCCGCCGATGCAGCGGGGCGTTTCTTCATTCCGGCCTCATGCTGCCGGTGCGGCGCAGCCGGTCGTGCCAGATCAGCGCCTCCTCGATCAGATGCGGCGTATGGCCGCCCCGCGCCAGCGCCCGGTCGTGGTAATCCGCCAGCGCGTCGCGCCATTCCGGGGCCACGCAGTTCTGCAGCACCAGCCGCGCCCGCTCGCGCGGCGCCAGCCCGCGCAGATCCGCCAATCCCTGCTCGGTGACCAGGATATCCACGTCATGCTCGGTATGGTCGACATGGCTGACCATCGGCACCACCGAGGAAATCCGCCCGCCCTTGGCCATGGACTTGGTAACGAAAACCGACAGATAGGCGTTGCGCGCGAAATCGCCCGAACCGCCGATGCCGTTCATCATCTGCGTGCCCATGACATGGGTCGAGTTCACATTGCCGTAAAGGTCGACTTCCAGCGCCGTGTTGATGCAGATCAGCCCCAGCCGCCGCACCACCTCGGGATGGTTGGAAATCTCCTGCGGGCGCAGCACCAGCCGCGGCTTGAACTCATGGAACCGCGCCATCACCTCGCGGTATTTCGGCGCCGACAGCGTGATCGACGAGCCCGAGGCAAACACCATCTTGCCGGCATCCATCAGGTCGAAGGTCGAATCCTGCAGGACTTCCGAATACATGGTCAGGTCGTGGAACGGGCTGTCGATGAAACCGTGCAGCACCGCGTTGGCGATGGTGCCGATGCCGGCCTGCAAGGGGTGCAGATGGCTCGGCAACCGGGAATGCGCCACCTCGTGTTTCAGGAACTCGGTCAGGTGGCCGGCGATGGCGCGGGTATCCTCGTCCGGGTCCAGCACGGTCGCGGACGAATCGAGCTTGGTCGAGACCACGATGGCCGCGATGCGCTCGGGCGGCACCGGGATGAAGGGAAAGCCGACCCGGCTTTCCGGCGTCACCACCGGGATCGGCGTGCGGGTCGGGCGATAGGTCGGGATATAGATGTCGTGCAGCCCCTCCAGCGCCTCGGGCTGACTCAGGTTGATCTCGACGATGACCTTTTCCGCCAGCAGCGCGAAGCTCGCCGAATTGCCGACCGAGGTGGTGGGGACGATGCCGCCGGTCTCGGTGATCGCCACCGCCTCGACGATGGCGATATCCACCGGCGGCAGCTGTCCGGTGCGCAGCTGCTCGACCGTCTCGGAAAGGTGCTGGTCGATATACATCACCTCGCCGGCATTGATGGCGCGGCGCAGCGCCGGGTCGGACATGAACGGGATGCGGCGCGACAGCACCCGCGCCTCGGCCAGGGTCTTGTCGAGATCGTTGCCGAGCGAGGCGCCGGTCATCAGCGTGACCTTCAGCGGCTGGGCCTTGGCACGTTCGGCCAGCGCCATCGGCACCGCCTTGGCCTCGCCGGCGCGGGTAAAGCCCGACATGCCCAGCACCATGCCGTCGCGGATCAGGCTGGCGGCCTCTTCGGCGCTGACCACACGCTCGCGCAGGGCCGTGTGACGGATGCGGTGAAGGTAATCCTCGGTCATGGCAGCCTCCCTGATCTGGGCGGGATGATTAGGGCCTCTGCGCCGCAGTGACAAATCAACCCAGCCATGCACGCAAGGAAAGGCCGGCCCGAAGGCCGGCCCTGGCAAGATCGTTTCGCGAAGCGCTCAGCGGCGCCGGCCCACCGACCAGGCCCCGTCGCCCAGCAGCGCCAGCGCCAGCATGGTCACGGCCCAAAGCACCGGATATTCCCAGCCGCCGCCCGGGTTGCTGAAGGTGAAGCCCGCGCCGCCATGGCCGAACCAGGCCGCGCCCAGCAGCACGGCGGCCAGCGCCAGCGCCACCTGGCGGGTGAAGATGCCGGCGATCAGTGCCAGCCCGCCCAGGATCTCGGCCAGCATGGTCAGCGGGCCCAGGATGCCCGGCAGGCCGATGGACTGGAAATAGCCGGCGGTGCCCGAAGGCGTGAAGACCAGCAGCTTGATCAGGCCGTGGACCAGGAACCAGGTTCCGGTCGAGGCCCGCAGGATGAAGGCGGCGATATCGGCATTGCGCTCGGCCAGGGCCGGGGCGCTTTGGCTAAGGTCGGTCATGATGTGTTTCCTTGCAACTGTTCGCTTGTCCGTTGCCCGACAGATAGTGCTTGGAGATTGTCGCGAAAATTGCCATATTCATGGAAATATTGTCGCCGATACGAGGATATAATGGACAGGATCGACGGCATCCGCGCCTTCGTCGCCGTGGTCGATGCCGGCTCGTTCACCCGGGCGGGCGAACGGCTGGGAATCTCGAACAAGCTGGTCAGCAAATATGTCGCGGCGCTGGAGGGGCAGCAGGGCGTCACGCTGCTGAACCGCACCACGCGCGCCCTGTCGCTGACCCCCTCGGGCGAGCGGTATCTGGTCGCGGCGCGCCGCGTGCTGGCGGCGGTCGAGGAACTGGACGCGCAGGCCCATGCCGAGGAAGGGGTGCTGACCGGGCGGCTGCGTATCTCGGCCCCCGTGGCCTTCGGCGAGATGTTCGCCACCACCCTGACCCGCGACTTCACCGCCAGCCATCCGGGGATCGAAATCGACCTGAACCTGACCGACCGCTATGTCGATCTGGCGGCCGAGGGCTTCGACCTGGCGTTGCGCATCGGCCAGTTGACCGATTCCAGCCTGATCGCCCGCCGCATCGGCCAGGCCGAGGCCTGGGCGGTGGCCAGTCCCGCCTATCTGGCCGCACATGCGCGCCCCGCCCGCCCCGAGGATCTGCGCGAGCATGTGAACATCCGCGACAGCAATACGCAGAATCCCGGCCGGGCGATCTTTCTGATCGAGGACAAGCCGGTCAGCATCGCCCTGCCCGGCCGCATCACCGTGAACAGCGCCCAGGCGGTGCGGCAACTGGTGCTGGAGGCCGAGGGCGTGGCGCTGATTCCCAGCTTCGTCGTGGCGCAGGACGTGGCCCAGGGCCGGCTGCAGCGGCTGCTGCCGGATTTCGCCCGGCCGCAACTGGACATCCAGGCGCTTTACCTGCCGCAGCCCTTCATGCCGCCGCGGCTCTCGGCCTATCTGGACCACCTGCGGGCGCGGCTTACGCCGCTGCTGAAAGCACCGCGCCCGGATTCATGATGCCCAGCGGATCCAGCGTGGCCTTGATCGCCCGCATCGTCCTGAGCCGCGCCGGATCGGCCCAGCGTTCCAGATCGCCGACCTTCAGCCGCCCGATCCCGTGCTCGGCCGAGAAGGAGCCGCCGCGATCCACCACCATCTGATGCACCAGATGCGACAGCGCCTTGCGCCGGTCGTCGTAATCCGCGCGATGGCGGCCCGATGCCGGGAACAGGTTGTAATGCAGGTTGCCGTCGCCCAGATGCCCGAAGCAGTTGATGCGCAGCCCCTCGCCCACAAGCCGCGCGCCGGCGTCGCGGATGAAGCCGGCGATTTCCGACAATGGCAGGCTGATGTCATGGCTGGCGACGGCGCCGATGCGGCGGTTCGCCTCGGGGATATGCTCGCGCAGGTGCCAGAAGCCGGCTGCCTGCGCCCCCGATTGCGCGATCACCCCGTCGGTGACCAGGCCGCGCTCCAGGGCGTCGGGCAGCAACCCCTCCAGCGCCGCCTCGGGGGCCAGCCCCTCGGGCAGGCCGACCTCGATCAGCACCGACCATTCCGCGCCGGGCAAGGGCTGGCGGATCTCGGGCAGCACCTCGGCCAGGAAGGCCAGGCCCTGGCCGCCGATCAGCTCGAAGGCGGTGACGCCGCCGGCCATGCGCCCCTCGGCCAGCGACAGCAGCGTCAGCGCCGCCTCGGGCGAGGGCACCTGCAGCATGGCGGTGCCGATCCCCGGCGGCGGCACCACCAGCTTGAGGCTGGCGGCGGTGACGATGCCCAGCGTGCCCTCGGCCCCGACCAGCAGATCGCGAATGTCGTAGCCGGTATTGTCCTTGCGCAGCCGCTTCAGGTCGTGGACGATCGAGCCGTCGGGCAGCACCGCCTCGATCCCCAGGCACAGCGCCCGCGCCGTGCCATAGCGCAGCGCGGTGACGCCGCCGGCATTGGTCGCAAGGCAGCCGCCGATGGCCGCGGTGCCCTGGCTGGCCAGCGACAGCGGGAACAGCCGGCCCGCCGCTTCGGCGGCGTCGCGCACCGCCTGCAGGGTCATGCCGGCCTCGGCCACCAGCACGTTTTCCTCGGGAAAGACGGCCCGCAGCGCGGTCATGCGTTCCAGCGACAGGATCAGCGGCGCCGGCCCATCCGGCATGACCTGCCCCGAGACCAGGCCGGTGCCGCCGCCGCGCGGGACGATGCCGACCCGCGCTTCGGCGCAGGCGCGGACCACGGCGGCGACCTCATCCGTGCCGCGCGGCGCGGCGATCAGCCCGGCGCGGCCGAAATAGCGGCCGCGCGGTTCCTCCAGATAGGCGGGCGTCACCTCGCGCAACACGCCAGCGGGCAGGCGCGCGGCCAGCGCGTCATCGGCGGGGTTCAGCATCAGCGCACCTCGGTCTTGCCGCGTCGGTCGTGGCGCAGGTTGGAATAAAGCACATGGTTGCGCCAGCGGCCGTTGATCTGCAGATAGCTTTGTGCCACGCCCTCATACTTGAAGCCCGAACGCTCTAGCACCCCGCGCGAGGGGGTGTTCTCGGGCAGGCAGGCGGCCTCGATCCGGCTCAGGTCCATCTCGGTGAAGGCGTGCTGCACCAGCGCGCCGATGGCCTCGCGCATATAGCCCTGCCGGGCGAAGGGCTGGCCGATCCAGTAGCCGATGGTCGCCGATTGCGCGGGGCCGCGGCGGATGTTGTCCAGCGTGATCGCCCCCAGCAGCATGCCGTCGCGCCGGATCAGGAACAGGGGCAGCGCCGTGCCGTTGCGGCTGGCGCGCTGCGCCCAATAGACCCGGTTGGTGAAGCTGCGCTTGGACAGGTGGTCGGCCGCCCAGACCGGCTCCCACGGGGTCAGGAAGGCGCGGCTTTCGACCCGCAACGCCACCCATGGCCCGAAATCCGCATGCGCCGGCAGGCGCAGCACCATCCGCTCGGTTTCCAGACGCGGCGGACGGCGGCGCGAGAACATCAGGCGGCAAGCCTTTCGGCCAGCACCTCGCGCGAGGGGGCGCCCTCGACCGGCCCGTAAAGCGCCAGCGCCGGACGGGCATGGGCGATCAGCTGCTCGGCATGGGCGCGGATGTCGGCCACGGTCACCGCGTCGATGCGCAGGGCCACCTCAGCCGGGTCGGGCACCCGGCCCCAGATCGCCAGCGACCGCGCCATGCGCTCGGCCTGGCCGGTCGGGCTTTCCAGCCCCATCAGCAGCCCGGCCTTGAGCTGCGCCCGGGCGCGGGCCACCTCGGCCTCGCTCATGTCCTCGGCCGAGCGCTTCAGCTCGTCCACGGTCAGCGTCGCCAGATCGGCGATCTGCTCGCCCGAGGTGCCGGCATAGATCGTCACCATGCCGGTATCGTCGTGGAAACCCGACTGCGCGAAGATCGAATAGCACAGGCCCTTTTCCTCGCGCAGCTTCTGGAACAGGCGCGAGGACATGCCGCCCCCCAGCGCCGAGGTCCAGATCTGCGCGGCATAGAAATCCGGCGCCTGATAGCCCGGCCCCTCGAAGGCCAGCGCGAAATGCGCCTGCTCCAGCCCCTTGACGCGGCGCGCCTCGGCGCCCTGCCAGCGGGCGGGCTCGCGCGTGGTCAGGGCGCGGGCCGGCAGATGGCCGAAGATCGCCTCGACCTGGCGCAGGATGCGGTCGTGATCGACCGCACCGGCGGCGGCGACGATCATCCGCTCGGGTCCGTAATGCTCACCGATGAAGCCCGACAGGTCGGCGCGGTCGAAGCGGCTGACCCGCTCGGCCGGGCCCAGGATGGTGCGGCCCATGGGCTGGTTCGGATAGGCGGCCTCTTGCAGCCAGTCGAAGATCACGTCGTCGGGCGTGTCCAGTGCCTGGCCGATCTCCTGCAGGATGACGCCGCGCTCGACCTCGATCTCGCGCTGGTCGAAGACCGGGTTCATCACGATGTCCGAGATGACGTCCAGCGCCAGCTCGACATCCCCCGCCAGCACCCGCGCGTAATAGGAGGTCACGTCGCGCGAGGTATAGGCGTTGATATAGCCGCCCACATTCTCGATCGACTCGACGATCTCCAGCGCGCTGCGCCGGGCGGTGCCCTTGAAGGCCATGTGTTCCAGGAAATGGGCGATGCCGTTCTGCTCGGCGCGCTCGTCGCGGCAGCCGGCATTGACCCAGATGCCGATGGCGGCGGAATGCAGGCCGGGCATGTCGCGGCTGACGACGCGCAGGCCGTTCGGCAAGGTGCTGATGCGGATCTGGTTCAAGCTGTTCTCCGTTCAAGGATCAGCGATTTAATGGCCTCGGCGTCGTTTGCAATACGGGTGATGCGCTCGTCCCGGTCGAAAAGATCGGCCATATGCGGCGGCAGAGGCGGGCGGATGCCCACGGCGGCCTCGACCGCATCGGGGAATTTCGCCGGATGCGCGGTCGACAGCGAGATCATCGGCACGCCCGGCCGCAGATGCTCGCGCGCCACCTTCACGGCGACGGCGGTATGCGGGCAGATCACCTCGCCCGTCTCCGCGCGGATGGTGGCGATCATCGCGGTGGTTTCCTCCTCGGAAACGCGGCCCGAGACATAGATTTCGCGCAGCGCCTGCAGCGCCCCCTGGCTGATGGCGAAACCGCCGGATTTCAGTTCCTCCATCAGCGCCGCCACGGCATTGCCGTCATAGCCATAGGCCAGCCACAGCGCCCGCTCGAAGTTCGAGCTGACCTGGATGTCCATCGAGGGGCTGATCGAGGGCGCGACCGTGCCCACCCGGTATTCGCCGCCGGTCAGCGCCCGGTGCAGGATGTCGTTCTGGTTGGTGGCGACCACCAGCCGGCCGATGGGCAGGCCCATGGCCTTGGCGATGGACCCGGCGAAGACATCGCCGAAATTGCCGGTCGGCACGGTGAAATCCACCGCGCGGCCCGGCGCGCCCAGGCTGACGGCGGCGGTGAAGTAATAGACGATCTGCGCCAGCACCCGCGCCCAGTTGATCGAGTTCACGCCGGCCAGCCCGACCGCGTCGCGGAAACCGTGGTCGTTGAACAGATCCTTGAGCCGCGCCTGGCAATCGTCGAAGGTGCCGTCGACGGCCAGCGCATGGACATTGGCCTCGGAGGGCGTGGACATCTGCCGGCGCTGCACCTCGCTGACCCGGCCATGCGGATACATGATGAACACGTCGACGTTGGGCAGGCCCCGGAACGCCTCGATGGCGGCCGAGCCGGTATCGCCCGAGGTGGCGCCCAGGATCGTGACCCGCTGCCCCGAACGCGTCAGCGCCAGCTGGAACAGCTGGCCGATCAGCTGCATGGCGAAGTCCTTGAAGGCCAGCGTCGGGCCGTGGAACAGCTCGAGCAGGTGATGGCCGGGGGCAAGCTGGACCAGCGGGGCGCGGGCGACATGGTCGAAGCCCTGATAGGCGCGGGCGATGGCGCCGCGCAGCTCGGCATCGCTGAAGCATTCGCCGACGAAGGGACTGGCGACGCGGCGCGCGACCTCCTCATAGGGCAGGCCCTCGAAGCGGGCGATCTCCTCGGCCGAGAACATCGGGATCGCCTCGGGCAGATACAGCCCGCCGTCGCGCGCCAAGCCGGCCATCATCGCCTGTTCGAAGTCCAGGACCGGAGCCCGCCCCCGAGTCGAAACGTAACGCATTGCGTCCCCCTAGAATTGCCGCTGCCTGATACGCCAGATCAGCGCCACTGTCATCCCTGCCCAGACCGCCGCGATCATGAACCATTGCACCGCATAGCTCAGGTGGTTGTTCGGGATGCCCTCGACCGCGACCGGGATCGGCTGCACCCCCTGGGCATCGCCGCGCACCTCGGCCGCGACCACCAGGATCGGCTCGGTCCCCAGCGCCTTGGCCATGGCCGGCACGTCGCGGGCGAACCAGACATTCTTGGTCAGGTTGGGCTCGGGCGTGGCGCTGCCCTTTTCGTCGGGCCAGTGCAGGTTGCCCGCCACGTCCAGCCGCGTGGCCGGGCGCGGGTCGCGCTTGTGGTCCTGATCGACGAAACCGCGATCCAGCAGGATCCGGCGCCCGTCATCGGTGACGAAGCCCGAGACGACCTGATAGCCGCCGCCCGACTCGCGCGTGCCGGAGAGCACGTCGATCTCCTCGCCCGTGGTCTGGCCCGAGACCAGCACCGGCTGGTATTTCATCGACGGGTCCACCGCCGCCGGCAGGGGTACCGGTGCGCCCACGATGCGGCTCTGGATCTGGGCGATCATGCCCTCTTTCCAGTCCAGCCGCTTGAGCTGCCAGAGCCCGAGCGAGATCAGGATGGCGCAGCCCAGCACGCCGACGATCAGCGGAAACAGGTATCGGCGCATGGCGGGCCTCCAAAGCAAACGGCGCGGGAACTGCCGTCCCGCGCCGCGCAAATGTCAGTCGGGATCAGCGGCCCCAGATATAGATCACGACGAAGAGGAACAGCCAGACCACATCGACGAAGTGCCAGTACCAGGCGGCGGCCTCGAAGCCGACATGCTGCTGCTGGGTCATCTGGCCGCGCAGCAGGCGGATCAGGCAGACGAACAGGAAGATCGTGCCGATGATGACATGCGCGCCGTGGAAGCCGGTGGCCATGTAGAAGGCGCCGGCATAGACCGTATCGGCCAGGCCGAAGGCGGCGTGGCTGTATTCATAGGCCTGCAGCCCGGTGAAGCAGATGCCCAGGATCACCGCGACGATCAGGCCGTTGATCGTGGTCTTGCGGTCGCCGTCATGCACGAAGGCGTGGTGGGCCCAGGTCACCGCGACCCCCGAAAGCAGCAGGATCAGCGTGTTGATCAGCGGCAGGTGCCAGGGGTCGAAGGTGACGATGCCTTCCGGCGGCCAGACGCCATCCTTGATCGGGCTGTCCGGCCCCATCGGATACATGGCGTTCTTGATGAAGGCCCAGAACCAGGCGACGAAGAACATCACCTCGGACATGATGAACAGGATGAAGCCGTATTGCAGACCGATGCGCACCACCGGGGTGTGTTCGCCCGACTCGCCCTCGCGCACCACGTCCGCCCACCAGCCGAACATGACATAGAGCACGCCCACCAGACCGATCAGGAACAGCCAGGGGCCGCCGCCCTTCATCCACATCACGGCGCCGGTCAGCATCACGAAGGCGCCGATCGCACCGAAGAGCGGCCAGATCGATGGCGGCAGAATCTGATAGTCGTGGTTCTTTACATGGGCCATGGCTGCATTTTTCCGGCTGTTGCTGGTTCTTGTTGCTCAGTTTACGGTCGGGTCCGGCGTCGCGTCCAGCGCCGCCTGTTTCGGCGCCGGCGGATCGGTCCGGTGGAAGGTATAGGACAGGGTGATGTCGCGGATGCGACCGGCATCGCGATCGTTCACCAGATCGGCATCGACGAAGAAACTGACCGGCATCTCGATCCGCTCACCCGGGGCAAGCGTCTGCTCGGTAAAGCAGAAGCATTCGATCTTGTTGAAGAAATAGCCGGCCGCGTCGGGCGCGACGTTGTAGCTGGCGGTGCCGGTGATCGGCTCGTCGGTATTGTTGATCGCCTCGTAGAAGGCGATGGCGTTCTCGCCGATGCGCAGTTCCATCTCGCGCTGCAAGGGCCGGAAGGTCCAGCCCAGGTCGCTGTCCACATTGGCATCGAAGCGCACGCGGATCTTTTCGTCCAGCACGGTGTCCGAGGCGGACTCGGCCACGTTGGTGGTGCCGGCAAAGCCGGTCACCCGGCAGAACCAGGAATAGAACGGCACCGCCGCCCAGCTCAGCGCACCCATCAGCACCACGATGCCGGCCAGCATGCCGACGGTACGCCCGTTCGATCTGGTGGGCTTGGCGGTCATCGGCCTGCCTCCTCTGCGCCGCCCTGCACGGCCGCCGGGGTGCCCGGCGCCGCGACAGGCGCGGGATTGCGCGCCGGCGGGTTCGGATCCGCAGGCAGCATGGACGGGCGCGGGCGGTGGTCATAGCCCTGCATCATGTCGCCCTGGGTGATCTTGACCACCGAAAGCCCGAAGACCAGCGCCACGAACCCCAGCAGCACGACCAGAAGGCCGATGTTGCGGCTGCGCCGGCGCTTGTGCAATTCATGCTCGACCTGAGGCAGCATCACCATCCCCCAACCCAATGCTGGATCAGCAGCGCCAGGAAATGCAGGAAGGTGTAATAGAGCGACAGGCGGAAATAGCGCTTCTCGACCTTGTAGCCATCGGCCTGGGCCTGCTCCTCGCTGCGGCGCAGGATACGCCAGCCGCCGGCAATGAACATCACGTTCAGCACCACCGAGACCGCCATGTAAAGCGGGCCGCCGACCGAGGTGAGGCCCAGCCAGATCGCGAAGGGCGCCAGCACCAGCGTATAGGCGAAGATGTGGCGGCGCGTCACCTTGCGGCCGTGGGTCACGGTCAGCATCGGCACGCCGGCCTTGGAGTAATCCTCCTTCATGAACAGCGCCAGCGCCCAGAAATGCGGCGGCGTCCAGAAGAAGATCAGCGCGAACATCAGCAGCGATTCCAGGCTGATGCCGCCGGTGGCGCAGGCCCAGCCGATCATCGGTGGGAAAGCCCCGGCCGCGCCGCCGATGACGATGTTCTGCGGCGTCGAGCGCTTCAGCCAGATCGTGTAGACCACGGCATAGAAGAAGATGGTGAAGGCCAGGAATCCGGCCGCGAACCAGTTCGCCGCCAGCCCCAGCATCATCACCGACAGGCCGGACAGCGCGATGCCGACCGCCAGCGCCTCGTCCGAGGTGACGCGGCCCGAAGGCACGGGCCGGCCGGCGGTGCGCTTCATCACCGCGTCGATATCGGCATCATACCACATGTTGAGAGCGCCCGACGCCCCGCCCCCCAACGCGATGAACAGCACCGCGCAGAAGGCGACGAAAGGGTTGACCGGCTGCGGCGCGATCCACAGCCCGACAAAGGCCGTGAACACCACCAGGGACATGACGCGCGGCTTCAGCAGCGCGACATAGTCGCCGAAGCCCGCCTCTGCGGGCCCCTCATATGCGTTGATCTCGGCCACGGCCCGACCTTATTCCGCCAAGGCCAGCTGGACGGGCTTGGCCGGCAGGTAATCCGAGGCATCGGCAGCGAATTCTTCCTTCGCACCGGCCAGCCAGGCGTCGTATTTTTCCTGGCTGACGGCTTTGACGACGATGGGCATATAGGCGTGGTTGATGCCGCAAAGTTCCGAGCACTGGCCGAAATACACGCCTTCCTGATCGACCGAGAACCACAGTTGCGCGATGCGGCCCGGCACGGCGTCCTGCTTCACGGCAAAGGCCGGGACGGTCCAGCTGTGGATCACGTCGGTGGCGGTGACCTGCACCAGCACCTTCTTGCCCACCGGCACCACGACCGGGTTGTCGGCGGCGAGCAGGTATTCGTCCTCGGAGTAACCGGCATCCGCCAGCGCGTCCTTTTCCAGCATCAGCGCATCGAAGGCGACGCCGTCATTGGGATATTCATAGGACCAGTACCACTGATGGCCGATGGCCTTGATCACCAGGTCCGGGTCGTTCGGCATTTCCTGGCTGCGGAACAGGATCGGCAGCGAGAAGGCGCCGATGGCCACCAGGATCAGCACCGGCACCAGGGTCCAGATCACCTCGATCGGGGTGTTGTGGGTGAAGCGGGCCGGCACCGGATTCGCCCGGCGGTTGTAGCGGACGATGCAGATCAGCAGCAGAAGGCAGACGAAGATCGTCACGGCCGTGATGATATAGAGCACGAAATGATCCAGCCATTGCTGATCATGCGCCAGCGGGCTCGAGGCCGGCTGGAAACCCATCCCACCATTATGCGGCTTACCGATCACCGGCAGCTCGCCCAGCACGTCCTGCGCCATGGCCGGAATGGCCGCCATCGCTGCAAGTCCAAGGCCAGTTACCGCCGCCAGTCCGCGGCGCATCGTCGCAATTGCCATCATCCCATCCCGTTGCCTATCATGCCGCCGGCAGGCCATGACTCCTCGGACCGCCGGCAATCGGTCCTGCACCAGAACCATATCTTACCCCGCCGGGCAAGCCTATAGGTATCGACTTGCTACCAAAAAACCCCTAGGCGAGGCATCCAGCAAGGATGGGCCCCATGACAGACGCTGCGTTTTCCCCCTTTGAAACCCATCTCGATCAGGGCCGCGCGCTGCGCATCCTGCAATCGGCGCTTGGCGGTGCGGATGATGGCGAGTTGTTCCTGGAACGCTCGCGCTCCGAGGCGCTGGTCTTCGACGACGGCCGGCTGCGCACCGCCAGCTACGATGCCGAGCAGGGCTTCGGCCTGCGCGCCGTGCGGGGCGACGTGACCGGCTATGCCCATTCGACCGAGATCGACGAGGCGTCGCTGAACAAGGCCGCCGAGACGGTGCGGCTGGCGGTCGGCGATGGCGGCGGCACGCTGGCCCTGCCCCCCGGGGGCGAGATCCGGCGGCTCTACGCGCCCGTGGACCCGGCCGAATCCGTGCCCTTCGCCGCCCGCGTCGCCTTGCTGCGCGAGATCGACGCCTTCGCGCGCGGGCTCGACCCGCGGGTGGTGCAGGTCTCGGCCAGCATCGCCACCTCGGTGCAGGAGGTGGCGATCCTGCGCCCCGAAGGCGGGCTTGCCACCGACATCCGGCCGATGGCGCGGCTGAACGTCTCGGTGATCGTGGAATCCAACGCCCGCCGCGAATCGGGCACCGCCGGCGGCGGCGGCCGCATCGCGCTCGACGGGCTGGTCGCGGCCGAACACTGGCAAGGCCTGGTGCGCGAGGCGCTGCGCATCGCGCTGGTCAACCTGCGCTCGGTCCCCGCCCCCGCCGGGGTGATGGATGTGGTGCTGGGCCCCGGCTGGCCCGGCATCCTGCTGCACGAGGCCGTGGGCCACGGGCTGGAAGGCGATTTCAACCGCAAGGGCCATTCCGCCTTTGCCGGCCTGATGGGCCAGCGCGTCGCCGCTCCGGGCGTGACCGTGGTCGATGACGGCACCATCCCCGACCGGCGCGGCTCGATCTCGGTCGATGACGAGGGCACGGCGCCCGGCCGCAACGTGCTGATCGAGGACGGGATCCTGACCGGCTACATGCAGGACCGCCAGAACGCCCGGCTGATGGGGGTCGAGGCGACCGGCAACGGCCGGCGGCAAAGCTATGCCCATGCGCCGATGCCGCGCATGACCAACACCTTCATGCTGGCCGGCGCCGAGGATCCCGCCTCGATCCTCGCCGGGCTCGAGGACGGGATCTATGCCGTGGGTTTCGGCGGCGGCCAGGTGGACATCACCAACGGCAAGTTCGTGTTTTCCTGCACCGAGGCCTACCGGGTCAGGAACGGCCAGGTCGGCGATCCGATCCGCGGCGCCACGCTGATCGGCGACGGCGCCACGGCGCTGCAGCAGATCCGCGCCATCGGCAACGATCTGTCGCTGGATCCGGGAATCGGCAATTGCGGCAAGCAGGGGCAATGGGTTCCGGTCGGAGTCGGCCTGCCCACGCTGCGCATCGGCGGGCTGACCATCGGCGGTTCCGCGGCATGATTTCATGTTATATCAATATAGTGCAGGAATCTTTTCGCGGCTAACCCATTCTTAACCATTGCCATGCCATGACTCGGCCTGCGGATGAGGCAAAGGCACGGGATCATGGCAGGACCACTTTCTTTCGACCCCCACCACACCCCACTCACCCCGAAGGGGGACGGGCTTGCCGCCCTGCGCCTCATCCGCTCTCGCAAGGTCGGGCCGGCGACCTTCCATAGGCTGCTGGCCGAACATGGCAGCGCCGAGGCAGCGCTGGACGCCCTGCCGGAAATCGCCCGTGCCGCGGGGATCGCGGGTTACGCCCCCTGCCCTGCCGCAATGGCCGAGGCCGAGCTTGCGGCCGGTCATCGGGCCGGCGCCCGGCTGCTCGGCTGGAACGACCCCGACTATCCGGCGCTGCTGCGCATGGTGGCCGAAGCGCCGCCGGTGCTCTGGGTGCGCGGCAGGCTTGCGGTTCTGGACAGGCTGCCGGTGGCGGTCATCGGGGCGCGCAATGCCTCGTCGCTGGGGCTGCGCATGGCGCGCGGCATGGCCTCGGGGCTGGCGCAGGAAGGTGCCGCCGTCATCGCCGGTCTGGCCCGCGGCATCGACACCATCGCGCATGAAGCGGCGCTGAGCACCGGCACCATCGCGGTCATGGCCGGCGGCATCGACATGATCTATCCCAGCGAAAATGCAGCCCTTGCCGAATCGATCTGCGAGACCGGGCTGCTGGTCACCGAACAGCCCCCGGGAACCGAACCGGTCGCCCGGCATTTCCCGACCCGCAACCGCATCATCTCGGGCCTGTCGCGGGCCGTGGTGGTGGTCGAGGCCGCGCATCGCTCGGGCAGCCTGATCACCGCGCGCTGCGCGCTCGACCAGGGGCGCGAGGTCATGGCGGTGCCCGGCCATCCGATGGATGCGCGGGCGGGCGGCTGCAACGCGCTGATCCGCGACGGCGCGCTTCTGGTGCGCAATTCCGCCGATGTGCTCGCCGCCTTGCAGGCGAACGCCACCGCAGTCGAAGCCGCATGCCCGGCGACGGAACCCGTCCCCGAACGCAAGGCTCGGGTCATGCAGCCTGCCGCCGTGGCCAGCCGTCTGGCGGCGTTGGGGCATCGTCCGGCCTCCCCCCCGCCACGCTGCCCTCGCAAGGCGGGCCGGTGGCGCTCGAGGCGCCGATCCTCGCCCGCTTGGGTCCGAGCCCGACCGAGGAAAACCTGCTGATCCGCGACCTGGGGGTTCCCGCCGCCGTCATCGCCCCGGCCCTGCTGGCGCTGGAGCTGGCGGGACGCGTGCAACGCCTGGCTGGCGGGAAACTGGCGCTGCTCGGCGCCTGAACCGGCCGCGTGGCGGATATTGGCCTGATCCGGCCATCACGGTCCGGTCACGCGGTTGTTGGGGAACCCCGGCCTTCGGCTTCGGGTTTGGCCGCAACAACGCGACCATCGGAAGAGGACCGTCATGCGCCGCATTTACAACACAACAACCGCGATCGTGGCCTGTCTGTCGCTGATCGCCCCGCAGCTTGCGGTGGCGCAAGAACAGCAGGGCGAGAGCGGCGGCGAACAGCAGATCCTGCCCCGCCCCAAGAAAGATGCCGAGGCACCCGTCCGGCAGGGCGGGAAACCGGAGCCCAAGGCGGCCGAGCAGCGGGAACGCCCGGCCGAACAGCCGCAGCGCCGGCAAGGCCAGGCCCAGGAGCAATCCCAGCCGGAGCAGGCCCAGCCGGAACGGGCCCAGCCGGAGCAGGCTCAGCCGGAGCAGGCTCAGCCGGAGCAGGCTCAGCCGGAACGGGCCCAGCAGGACCAGGTTCAGGAAACCGCTCCGCAAGCGCAGCCCGAACAGCCTGCAGGCACCGCCGCGCCGGGCGCGGGCGAAGACCAGCCGCGTCGGCGGCAGGCCGCACCCGAACCGCAGCCCGAGCCGAAGCCCGAGGCCCAAGCCCGGCAGCAGGAACAGGCCCAGCCCGAGCCGGCACAACCTGAACAGGCCGAGCCCGAGATCGCGCCCGCGGTCGAGCCGCAAGCCGGCGATCAGCCTGGCGGCGAGACGCCCCGCCGGGCCCAGCAGCAAGGCGAGGCGCCCGTGCCCAAACCCGAGGTGACCCAGGCGCAGGAACCGCAAGCCAAACCTCCGGTCGTCCAGGCCGAAACGCCGAAGGACGAGCCCCGGGACGCCGCCGAAGCGGGCGCGCGCCGGGACAAGGCCCAAGATAAAGCCCAGGACGACGCGCGGGGTGGCGCGCAGGGCGAGGCACAGAAGCAGCCCGAACCCAAGCCCGATACGCCCGCGGCGGCAACGGAATCGGAACCTGCGCCGGACCAGAAGCCGCGCCAGGACGATCCGGCGGTGCAGGCCCGGCAGCCCGCAGGAGAAAGCGGCGCGAATCCGGATGCGGAAGAACTGAAGAAGGCGCTGGAAGCCAAGACCGGCGGCGACGCCCGGCCGGAACCCGGCCAGCCGCAGCCGGGCGAGGATCGCGACGCGACGCAGGCCCAGACCCGCGACCGGGTGCCCGACCCGCAGAAGCCGCCGCAGCGCGCGGACGGCGCGGACGGCAAGGCGCCCGATGCCGAGGAACTCGGCCGCCGCCTGCAGGAACGTCAGCAGCAAGAGCAGGGCGGCCAGCAGGACCAAACCCAGCAGGCGCAGCAACCGCCGGTGGCCCAGCCGGGTGAGCCGCAGCCTGGCGAGCGCGAGGAGGTCCAGGCCCCCGAAGCCCGGGTCAAGCCCAGCGAGGTCGCCAAGCGCGCCGCCGAGCAGCAGTCCCCCGCCGATGCCGCCGCCCTCGCCGCCCAGGCCAACGGGGACGAGGCCGAAGGGCAGGTGGACGAGGTGCAGATCACCCAGGAAAACGCCCGCCGCTCGGACGAGGATTTCGAGACCGCGATCATGCAGGGATTGCAGCAGCGCAGCCAGCAGGATGAGCAGCAGCAGGCGCGCGACGACGACGATGACGACAACCTGAAGGACATCGGCAAGCTGCTGCTCGCCGGCGCGGCCGGGTTCGCCGTGGGCAAGATGCTGTCCAACGACCGGCAGGTGGCGCTGAATACCGGCGACCGGGTGGTCGTGACCCTTCCCGATGGCAGCCAGCAGGTGATCAAGGACGACAATGCCCTGCTCTACCGCCCCGGCTCGAACGTGCGCACCGAGAACTTCGAGGACGGCTCGACCCGCACCACGGTCCTGCGCGAGGATGGCAGCCGCGTGGTCACCATCCGCGACGCCAACATGAACATCCTGCGCCGCACGCTGGTGCGCGCCGATGGCACCGAGATGCGGCTGCTCGACAATACCGAGGTGCAGCCGGTCGAGATCTCGACCCTGCCCGCCCCGCCGCCGGTGGTGCTGAACCGCGGCCCGCTGGACGAGGCCGCGCTGCGCGAGGCGCTGCGCCGCGAGGCGGCCGTGGACCGGCGCTTTACCCTGGGGCAGATCCGCAACATCCCCGAGGTCCGGGCGCTGGTCGCGCCGGTGAACGTGCCCGAGATCACCTTCGACACCGGCTCATCGGCGATCACCCCGGACCAGGCGCAGCAGCTTGCCACGCTGGGCAAGGTGATTCGCGACAGCATCGACCAGAACCCGCGCGAGATCTACATGATCGAGGGTTATACCGACGCGGTCGGCTCGGACGCGGCGAACCTGGCGCTGTCGGACCGCCGGGCGGAATCGGTGGCGCTGGCGCTGACCGAATATTTCGACGTGCCGCCCGAGAACATGGTGGTGCAGGGCTATGGCGAGCAGTTCCTGCTGGTGCCGAGCGAGGGCGCCGAGCGCGAGAATCGCCGCGTCGCGGTGCGCCGGATCACCGACCTGCTGGAACAGGCACAGAACTGAGGAAAAAGCGTAGCCGCGGCCCCAAGGCGCCGCGGCTGCCCGATGTTTCGGCGGCGGGCGTGGGAAATCCCGCGCCCGCCTTGGTTTGCAAAACCGCGCGCCTGCGCCGCCGTCGCCCGCGCGCGGTCAGGACCGCCGCGGGACGGTCGACGGAAGCTCAACCCAGCGAATAGCCGGTGCCGCGCACGGTGCGAACCGGGTTGTCGCCGCCATGCGTCATCAGCGCCTTGCGCAACCGGCCGACATGCACGTCGATGGTGCGGGTGTCGACATAGATGTCGCGGCCCCAGACCCGGTCCAGAAGCTGCTCGCGCGTCCAGACCCGGCCGGGCTTCTCCATCAGCGTCGAAAGCAGCCGGAACTCGGTCGGGCCCAGGTGCAGCGGCTGGCCGGCACGGAAGACCCGGTGCTCGGCCGCGTCCAGGATGATGTCGCCGAAGCTCAGCCGCTCGCCCATCGAGGCCGGGCGGGTGCGGCGCAACTGGGTGCGCAGCCGCGCCATCAGCTCGACCACGGAATAGGGCTTGACCACGTAATCGTCGGCGCCGGTTTCCAGCCCGCGCACCCGGTCCACTTCTTCCGAGCGGGCCGAAAGCATGATGATCGGGATCTGCCGGGTCGAAGGGTCGGCCTTGACCCGCCGGCAGATCTCGATGCCCGAGACATTGGGCAGCATCCAGTCGAGAACGATCAGGTCGGGTTGCTCCTCGGCCACCAGCAACATGGCCTCGTCGCCGTTCTCGGCCATGACCACCTGGAAGCCTTCGGATTCGAGGTTGTATTTCAGAACCTCGCGCTGCGCGCCCTCATCCTCGACCACCAGAACACAGGGTTGCGACTGCGCCATGGATCAGGCCCCCTCCAGACGCGGCACGCTTTCGCCCTTGGGGCGCGGATCGTCGGGCAGCTCGCCGGTGGCGATGTAGATGACCTGCTCGGCGATGCCGGTGGCGTGGTCGCCCATGCGCTCGATGTTCTTGGCGATGAAATGCAGATGCATGCAGGCGGTGATGTTGCGCGGATCCTCCATCATGTAGGTCAGGAACTCGCGAAACAGCGCATTGTACATCTGGTCCACTTCCAGGTCGCGCTTGCGCACGTCGCCGGCCAGCGCCGCATCGCGCTGGATATAGCTGTCCAGCGCGTCCTTCATCATCGCCTCGACCGTGGTGGACATGCGCCGCAGCGCCATGCCGGCACCCTCGATGGCGGGCATGTCGGCCAGCACGTTGCTGCGCTTGGCGATGTTCTTGGCGTAATCCCCCACCCGCTCGAGGATATGCGAGATCTTGATCACCGACAGCACCATGCGCAGATCGGTGGCGCGCGGGGCACGCAGCGCGATCAGCCGCGCCGCTTCCTCGTTGATCTGCATCTCCAGCTCGTCGATGGCCTTGTCGCGGCGCCGGACCTCCTCGGCCAGTTCGTCGTCGCGGGTTTCCAGCGCAATGGCGGCGTCGTGGATGGCGGTTTCGACCATGCCGCCCATCTTGACCACCAGCGCCTGGACGGTTTCCAGGTCGCGGTCGAAGGCCGAGAGGATATGGCGTTCGTTGTTCATGTCAGATCCCTTTCCGGCCTAGCCGATACGGCCCGAGATGTAGCTTTCGGTGCGCGGGTCGCGCGGATTGGTGAAGATGTCGTCGGTGCTGCCGTATTCCACCAGGTTGCCAAGATGGAAGAAGGCGGTCTTCTGGCTGACGCGCGCGGCCTGCTGCATCGAATGGGTGACGATCACCACCGAGAATTCGGCGCGCAGCTGGTCGATCAGCTCCTCGACCTGGCTGGTGGCGATCGGATCCAGCGCCGAGCAGGGCTCGTCCATCAGCAACACCTCGGGCTGGGTCGCCACGGCGCGCGCGATGCAAAGCCGCTGCTGCTGGCCGCCCGACAGGCCGGTGCCGGGCTCTTGCAGCCGGTCCTTGACCTCGTTCCACAGCGCGGCGCCGCGCAGCGATTTCTCGACGATCTCGTCCAGCTCGGCGCGGTGGCGCGCGAGGCCATGGATGCGGGGGCCGTAGGCCACGTTGTCATAGATCGTCTTCGGGAACGGGTTCGGCTTCTGGAACACCATGCCGACGCGGGCCCGCAATTGCACCGGATCCACCCGCCTGTCGTAGATGTCCTCGCCGTCCAGGGTGATCCGCCCCTCGACGCGGCTGATGTCGATGGTGTCGTTCATGCGGTTCAGGCAGCGCAGGAAGGTCGACTTGCCGCAACCCGAGGGGCCGATGAAGGCCGTCACGGTCTTGTCCAGCAGATCGACGTTCACGTCCTTGATCGCATGCTTGTCGCCATACCAGACCTGCACGTCCCGGGCCGAGATCTTGATTTCCGTCTGGTCCACAGCGCGCTCCAGCAAACTCATGTCGTTCATATCGGGTCTCCTTTCCGGGATTACCACCGGCGCTCGAACTTGCGACGCAGGAAGATGGCCAGAAGGTTCATGCAGAGCAGGAACACCAGCAGGACGATGATCGCCCCGGAAGCGCGTTCCACGAAGGCGGGGTCGGCGCGCTGGGTCCAGTTGTAGACCTGGACCGGCAGCGCCGAGGCCGGCTCGAACAGCCCCTCCGGCGGCGCCGAGGGGTAGTTCTTGACGAAGGCCACCATGCCGATCAGCAGAAGCGGCGCGGTCTCGCCCAAAGCCTGGGCCAGGCCGATGATGGTGCCGGTCAGGATGCCCGGCATGGCCAGCGGCAGCACATGGTGGAACACCGACTGCATCCGGGACGCCCCCACCCCCAGCGCCGCGTCGCGGATCGAGGGCGGCACCGCCTTCAGCGCCGCACGGGTGGCGATGATGATGGTGGGCAGCGTCATCAGCGTCAGCACCAGGCCGCCGACGATGGGCGCCGATTGCGGCAGACCGGCAAAGTTGATGAAGGCGGCAAGGCCGAGGATGCCGAAGACGATCGAGGGCACGGCGGCGAGGTTCGAGATGTTCACCTCGATGATGTCGGTCCAGCGGTTCTTGGGCGCGAATTCCTCGAGATAGATCGAGGCCGCGACGCCGATCGGCACCGCCAGCACCAGCACCACCAGCATCATGTAGAGCGAGCCAAGGATGGCGATGCCGACGCCGGCGGCCTCGGGGCGCTGGTCCGAGGCGTCGGCGCTGGTCAGGAACGACCAGTTCCATTCCGTCGCCAGCATCCCCTGCGCCTTCAGCGCATCGGCCAGTTGCAGCTGCGCGGGCGAGGTATTGGCGTCGCGCGCCGCGCTCTCCATGCTGACGCGGCCCTTGTAATAGCCGTCGATGCGGCCGTTCACCAGCACGCGGCTCTCGACGGTCTGGCCGATCAGTTCGGGATCGGCCAGCACCCGGCTGCGCAGCTGCGCCGCCGCCTCCTTGGAAATCAGCGTCGAGATGTCCTTGTCCGACAGGTCGGGAACGGCGATGCCCTTGTCGGCGATGGTGTTTTCCAGCGATTGCTGCAGGAGTTTGCCATAGGTGAGGGTCAGCACCTTCTTGATCTGCTCGGGGTCGCGGCTGCCGCTCTTGTCAAGCTGCGCGGCGTCCAGCGTGACCGGGATCTCCAGATAGGTCTGGCGGAAGGCGCCGATGCCGCCGGTCAGGATGGTGAACAGCAGGATCACCAGCATGATCATCGAGATCACGATGGCGCCCAGCCCGTAGGCGCGGAAACGGGCTTCGGCAGCGTTGCGCTTGCGGGTGCGGGGATCGGCGGCCAGAAGCGAGCTCTTGCCCTGCGGAAGCGCCGCTGCCGGCATGGCTGCGTCGGTCATTCGTACTGCTCCCGGTATTTGCGCACCACGTAAAGGGCGATGATGTTCAGCCCCAGGGTGACGACGAAAAGGGTCAGGCCAAGCGCGAAGGCGACCAGCGTCTCGGGCGCGGCGAAATCGGTGTCACCGGTCAGCTGGCTGACGATCTTCACGGTGATGGTCGTCATGGCCTCGAACGGGTTCAGGCCCATCTGCGCGGCGGCGCCGGCGCCCATGACCACGATCATCGTCTCGCCGATGGCGCGCGAGGCGGCCAGCAGGACGGCACCGACGATGCCCGGCAGGGCCGCGGGCAAAACCACGTTCCTGATGGTTTCCGAATGGGTCGAGCCCAGCCCCAGCGCGCCGTCGCGCAGCGATTGCGGCACGGCGTTGATGATGTCGTCCGAAAGCGAGCTGACGAAGGGGATCAGCATGATGCCCATCACCAGCCCCGCGGTCATCACCGAGGAGCCCGAGCTGCCCAGGCCCAGCGGTTGCGCGAACCAGTCGCGCAGCAAGGGGCCGACGGTGATCAGCGCGAAAAGGCCATAGACGATGGTCGGGATTCCCGCCAGCACCTCGATCGCCGGCTTGGCGATGCCGCGCAGTCGGGGCGAGGCGTATTCCGACATGTAGATCGCCGCGAACAGCCCGATCGGCACCGAAACCGCCAGCGCGATCACCGAGATATACAGGGTGCCCCAGACCAGCGGCAGGATGCCCAGCTGCGAGCCGCCGCCGAAGCGCGGCGACCAGGTGGTGCCGAAGAAATATTCCTGCCAGGGATATTGCCGGAAGAAATGCCCGGTCTCGAACAGCATCGACAGCACGATCCCGGCGGTGGTCAGGATCGCGATGCTGGAACACAGGATCAACAGACCCTTGACCATGCTTTCGACGGCATTGCGGGCGCGGAAGCCCGGCGCGGTGCGGCTCAGCGCGAAGCCAAGGCCCGCGGCGGCCAGGACCAGGGCTGCGGCCGACACCAGCAGGGTATCGGCGCCCGGCTGGAAGAAGCGCCAGAGCGCGATCAGGAAAAGCGCGGGCAGCGCCGTCAGCAGCGCCGCGTTCCAGCCGTAATAGCTGGGGCGCGAATGCAGCCGCCGGATGTCGCCGGACGCCAGGGCGATGGCGCGCGACCGGGTGGCAAGATAGCCCGCGACCGCCAGGGCAAGGACGATCAGCAAGGTCCAGGAGACAGGCATGTGAGCCTCGAGACTGGGAAATGGAAAAGGCGCGGGGAACCTCCCCCGCGCCCGTCAGATCATTGGGCGAGCGTCACTTCGTCGGCCACCGCCTGCTGCGTCGCCGCAAGCTCGGGATCCGAGACCAGGCCATAGGCGGCCAACGGGCCCTCGGGGCCGGCCAGCTCGTCCGAGACGAAGAACTCGGCGAATTCCTTCAGGCCCTGGATCTCGCCGATATGCTGCTTCTTCACATAGAAGAACAGCGGCCGCGAGACCGGGTATTCGCCCGAGGCGATGCTTTCGGTCGAGGGCGTGACGCCGCCGATGGTCGCGACCTTCAGCTTGTCGGTGTTGTTCTCATAGAAGGACAGGCCGAAGACGCCGATGCCGTTCTTGGCCGACTGGATGCGGGCCAGGGTCTCGGTATAGTCGCCGTCGATGTCCACGGACTTGCCGTCGGTGCGCAGCGCCATGCAGGCCGCCTCGCCCTCGTCCTCGCCCAGCTCGGCCTTGAAGACCTCGGCGGCGCCCGATTCCTCGCAGCCGGCGGCGATGACCTTCTCCTCGAAGACTTCGCGGGTGCCGTGCTTGGTGCCGGGCACGAAGGCGAGGATCTCCTGATCCGGCAGGTCGGCGCGGATCTCGTTCCACTTGGTCGCGGTGTTGTCGACCACCTTGCCGTCCTTGACCACCTTGGCGGCCAGGGCGCTGAACCAGTCGGCGGCGGTGAACTGGAAGTCGTTGCCGGCGATGTCGCTGGCAAAGACGATGCCGTCATAGCCGATGCGGACTTCCATGATCTCGGTCACGCCGGCGACCTTGCAGGCCTCTTTCTCGCTGTCCTTGATCGGGCGCGAGGCATTGGCGATGTCGATGGTGTTCTCGCCCACGCCCTCGCAGAACTTCTTCAAACCGGCCGAGGAGCCGCCCGATTCGACCACCGGGGTCGGGAAGTCGCTGTTCTCGCCAAAGGCCTCGGCGACGATGGTGGCATAGGGCAGCACCGTGGACGAACCGGCGATCTGGATCTGGTCGCGCGCGGCGGCAGCCGTGGCCGAGGCCGCAATCACGGCCAGCGCCGACACGGTGAGTTTCGCGGATTTCATAGGATCACTCCTGACATTTCCTGGGGGCCGTTGCGGCCTGCCCGCTCTCTAGAACGACGATGCGACGGTTATGCGAAAGGATTGTGTCAGTTGCGTAACAATCGCCGAAGCATATGCAGAACGGCGAAAGCCAGGCGCCGCGCCCCGCTTTCGCCGTTTTGCAAATACCCCAAGGGGTGAATTGTCCCGCGCGCGGGACAAGAGGGGAACTGGGTTCCCCTCCCTTGCGCGCCGCGGACACGGCGCCTATATTCGGACCGTTCGGCGTCAGTCGGACTATGGACATAAACGCGCAGGTAATAAGCGGATCGGACCCGGGGGCGGTACCCGGCGGCTCCACCATCATCCCTCGTTGGGGGCGCATGGGGTCGAAACAGGATCGACGAACGTCTAAAGCTGTTTGCTTTGTCTCGGTGAGCTACCACCGTCATCGGTGCAAAATGTACAGTTGCCAACGACAACCGTGCTCCGGTGGCTCTGGCTGCGTAAGCAGCTCGGGTAACCGAAACTTAAGCCCTTCCGCCTAGCAGCGTAAGGCGGGGCCCGCAGGAGCCTGGCAACAGAATCCTGCACCTTCCCCCTTTAATCTCTGGTTTTCCGGCTCCGGCGGGCCTATCTCAGGCCACATGCAAGGGAATGCCGCCATGAAAGACCTGACCACTTCCGATGCCGATGCGCTGATCGCGGATCTGGGGCAGAAGGCCCGCGCCGCCGCCGCCGCGCTGGCCGAAGCCTCGGCCGAACGCAAGCACGCCGCCCTGATCGGCGCGGCCGAGGCGATCCTCCGCGCCGAGGACGCGATTCTCGACGCCAATATCCTCGACATGCACCATGCCGAGGAAAAGGGCCTTTCCCCCGCCATGCTGGACCGGCTGAAGCTCGACCCGGCGCGCATCCGCGCCATGGCCGACGGGCTGCGCTCGGTCGCGGCGCAGGAGGATCCGATCGGCAAGGTGCTGGCAGAGTGGGACCGGCCGAACGGGCTGCACATCCGGCGCGTCGCGACGCCGCTGGGCGTCATCGGGGTGATCTATGAAAGCCGGCCCAATGTCACCGCCGATGCCGCGGCGCTGGCGCTCAAGGCCGGCAATGCCGTCATTCTGCGCGGCGGCTCGGAAAGCCTGAACAGCGCCGCGGCGATCCACGAGGCGCTGGTCCTGGGCCTGAAGCAGGCCGGGCTGCCCGAGGCCGCTGTCCAGATGGTGCCGACCCGCGACCGCGCGGCCGTCTCTGCCATGCTGCGGGCGCAGGAGTTCATCGACGTGATCGTGCCGCGCGGCGGCAAGGGCCTGGTCGGACTGGTGCAGAAAGAGGCCCGCGTGCCGGTCTTTGCCCATCTGGAGGGCATCTGCCATGTCTATGCCGACGGCGACGCCGATCTGGACAAGGCCCGCCGCGTGGTGCTGAACGCCAAGACCCGGCGCACCGGCATCTGCGGCGCCGCGGAATGCCTGCTGATCGACCGGCAGTTCTATACGAAACACGGCGCCGTGCTGGTGCAGGATCTGCTGGATGCCGGCGTCGAGGTCCGCGCCGAGGGCGAGCTTGCCAAGGTGTCGGGCGCCATGCCGGCCGAGCCCTCGGATTTCGGGCAGGAATTCCTGGACAAGATCATCGCCGTCAAGCTGGTCGATGGGGTCGAGGAGGCGATCGCCCATATCCGCCGCTATGGCTCGGGCCATACCGAATCGATCCTGACCGAGAACGACGCCACCGCCGAGCGCTTCTTCAAGGGCCTCGACAGCGCCATCCTGATGCGCAACGCCTCGACGCAATTCGCCGATGGCGGCGAATTCGGCATGGGCGCCGAGATCGGCATCGCCACCGGCAAGATGCATGCCCGCGGCCCGGTCGGCGCCGAGCAGCTGACCAGCTTCAAGTATCTGGTCACCGGCGACGGCACCATCCGCCCCTGATGGGTGCCGAACGGCTGCACCAGGACCGGCGCCACCGCATCACCCTGTTTCGCGGCGCCGGCGACGGGGGCCGCGCGATGGTCGGTTTCGAGCATGGCCGCGACCGCGCCATGCGCGGGTTCGAGCCGCCGGTCTGCCCGCGCTTTGCGCAAAGGCTGGGCATCGACGCGCTGGTGGTGCAGACGGCGCGGCGGGACTGGTTCGTCTCGGATCGCAGCCCGGCGCTGGCCGAGGCCCTGGAGCGCGCGACCCGCGACTATGACGAGGTCGTCGCGACCGGCTTCTCGATGGGCGGTTATGCGGCGCTGCTTTATTCGGCGGCCTGCCATGCCCGGCGGGTGATGGCGGTGTCGCCGCAATACAGCATCGACCCCGAGGTCGCGCCCTATGATCCCGGCCGGCACCCGAAATTCGCCCGTATCGGCATGACCATGCCGCGTCCCGAGGATCGGGGCGCGCGCGACGTGACCGGGCTGCTGATCTACGATCCCGCCATCGCTGCCGACCGCGCCCATGCCGCGCGCATCGGCGCGGCCTTTCCGCGGCTGACCGCGCTGCCGCTGCCGCATGGCGGCCATCCGGCCACCGGCGTGCTGGCCCAGGCCGGCCGCATCGGCAAGCTGGCCGAGATGCTGGTCGAGGACCGCATCGACGCCGCCGCGATCCGCCGCGACCACCGCGAGGCCCGGCGCAAGGCCGAACCCTATCGGCTGAACCTAGCCATCGCCGCCCTGCCCCGCCACCCGGCGCGGGCCTTGCCGGAATTGCGCCGGCTGGCCCGCCAGGGCAGCCCGCGCGGCCGGTTCGAAGCCGGGATGGCAATGCTGGATCATGCCGAGGACGAGGCGATGGCACTGCTCGGCGCCCTGCTGGAGGAGGGGCCGGAGCTGCCGCCCGGCCTGTTGAACCGACTCAGGCGGCGGCTGGTCGATCGGCTTTAGAAGGCGATTTCGCCGCCGGTCTCGTCCAGTTCCCAGGCCAGCGGCCGGTTCGCGGCGCGGGCGAAACCGGCCAGCAGCGGGAAATGCACCTCGGAGGAGGTCGGCTCGGGCCGCTCGCGCCCCGGATCGGCGTCCAGCCAGGACCACAGGGCCGGGTCAAGCCGGGTGCGGCTTGCCTCGGCGACCAGCCGCCAGCCGCTGGCGCCGCGGCAGATCAGCACGCTGCCGCCCCAGGGCATCGCCGTTTCCAGGCACATCAACCCCAGCAGGATCATCCGCGCCTCGATGCGCGGCAGGTCGCCCCCGGCGTCCAGGCGCAGGCGGATGCGCCCGCCCTTCTCGACATCCGCCAGCAGCGCGGAAAGCTCGGCCAGGCTCAGCCGCTGGTCCGCCGCGGCATGGCCGAAGGCCATGCGGAACCAGCGCACCCTGGCGCGGGCCGCCTCGACGCTTTCGACGATCAGCTGCATCTCGTCGCAGGCGGCGATGCCCGGAAACGCGCCCGAAAGCTGCAGCAGCTCCAGCCCGTTGCCGATGGCCCCCAGCGGCGAGACGATGTCGTGGCAGAGCCGCGAGCTGACCAGGGCGGCCATGCGCTCGGCCTCGAGCGCCGGCGGCAGGGGACCGTGCGACGGCGGATCGCGGTAGATTGTCAGATCATCCATGGAAGGCTAGCCTGCACTGTGCCGCAAGAAGGGGCGAAAGATGAATGAAATCCTGGAACCGGGCATGATGGTGCGCCATCCCGGCGCGCCGGAATGGGGCATCGGGCAGGTGCAATCGCGGATCGGCGACCGCATTACCGTGAACTTCACCAATGCTGGGAAACAGGTCGTGGACGGCAGACATATCAATCTTGAACTGGTCACGATGGACCCCTATTAGGCGACATTTTCAAGTTAATTCAACTTTTGCGCGAGTCAATCCGTCTTGATGCCGAAGAGCGGCACTGGATCGGGCCGCGGTTGCAATGTCACCCTTGCACGCCTAGACACATGCCAGATCGCAACCAGACAGGGTGCCAGGCCGGACGATGACGCCCGAGACTTCCTTTTTCGAGACGCGGCTCGCCACGGACGAAGCCGATCTGCTGGCTGCGCAGCGGCTGCGATACCGGGTCTTCGTCGAGGAACTGGGCGGCGACGGCGCGCTGGTGGATCACGAACAGCAATTGGAGCGCGACGAGTTCGACCCGGTGGTCGATCACCTGGTGCTGGTCGACAACCGCCGCTCGCGCAGCGAGCTGGACCATGTGGTCGGCGTCTACCGCCTGCTGCCCGGCGAGCGGGCCGAAACCTTCGGCCGCTTTTATTGCGACGGCGAATACGACCTGACGCCGCTGCGCCGCAGCGGCCGCTCGCTGCTGGAGCTGGGGCGATCCTGCATGGACCCCGCCTTTCGCGGCGGCTCGGGCATGTTCCTGCTGTGGAACGCGCTGGCCGATTACGTGCTGGCCCGCCAGATCGAGATCCTGTTCGGCGTCGCCTCGTTCCATGGCACCGACGTGCAGGCGCTGGCCCAACCGCTAAGCTGGCTGCATCACCACCACCTGGCGCCGCCGACGATCCGGCCTCGCGCCCGACCCGAGGGCTACCAGGCCATGGACCTGGTCCCGGCCGAGCAACTGGACCGCCGCGCCGCCATGGCCGGCATGCCGGCGCTGATCAAGGCCTATCTGCGGCTCGGCGGTTCGGTCGGCGAAGGCGCCTATCTGGACCGGCCCTTCAACACCACCGATGTCTTCCTGCTGGTCGACACCGGGGCCATGTCGGAACGGCATCGCAAGTTCTACGAAACCCGGCAGGGGCAATGAGCGGGCCGTCCGGCGACACCCAGTCCCGCGGCACCTGGCGCGGCGAGGATCCGCCGCCCGCCATCCCGCGCCCCGGCCCGCTGGGCTGGCTGCGGGTGGCGCTGCGCGGCACCGGCATCGTGCTGGTGCTGGTGCTGGGCGTGCTGCTGATCCTGCCCATCCGCGGCGTCGAGCGGCTGTTCGCCGGCGCGTGCCGCCCGGTGACCGGGCCGCATGTGCAGATCGTCTGCCGCATCTGCCTGTGGATCATGGGGCTGAAATGGCGCTGCGAGGGCCGGCCGATGCGCGGCCCCGGCGCCATCGTCGCCAACCATTCCAGCTGGCTCGACATTTTCGTGCTGAACGCCGCCCTGCCGGTGTTCTTCGTCTCCAAGGCCGAGGTGGCGGGCTGGCCGGGCATCAACGTCCTGACCCGCGTCACCGACACGCATTTCGTCGCCCGCGACCCGAAGCTCGCCCGCGCCCAGGCCGAGGAATTCGCCGAGCGCACCCGCGCCGGCCACCGGCTGCTGTTCTTCCCCGAGGGCACCAGCAGCGACGGCCGGCGGGTGCTGTCCTTCAAGCCGACGCTGTTCCAGGGCTTCCTGGACCCCGCCCTGCCCCAGGGGCTGGCGATCCAGCCGATGAGCGCGGCCTATCGCGCCCCGAAAGGCCGCGACCCGCGCTTCTACGGCTGGTGGGGCGACATGGATCTGGGCCCGCATCTGCTGGCGGTGCTGGCGCAATACCCGCAAGGCTCGGTCACGGTGCGGCTGCACGCCCCGATCCCGGTGGCGGGCGAGACGCGCAAGACGCTGGCGGCGCGTGCCGAGGCCGAGATCCGCGCCGGCTTCGACGCCGGCTAAGGCCGGGGGCCGACCGTCCTGCCGCGGCGCGATCCGTCAATCGTCGTCGTCATCATCATCATCGTCGTCGTCGTCGCGATCACCCCTGCGGCGGCGTGGGCGATCATCGTCGTCGTCGCCCCAGCCGCGATAGCGAACCCGGCGCCGGTCGTCGTCGTCATCGCCGCGCCAGACCGGATATGCCCAGCCGCCGAGACCGCGCAGCAGCAGCCGCTCGATCCCCGGACCGGGCGCGTAGCGCGGGGCGTCATCATCATCCGCATATGCCGGCGCCGGAAGCGCCGCGGCCGCGGCGATGCCTGCCATCAGAACCATGCGAAGGGCTTTCATGCGTTTCATCCTTTGACCCAGAGCACCCCAGAAGGGGGCAAGGGGTTTACGGCCCGGCAGCCCGCCTATTCCCGGGAGCGGCGCTTTTCTTCGAAACCGGCCGACGGCCAGGCCCCTGCGGCTGCCGGGAACAATCCCCGGCAGCCCGCGTTCGGATTCCGAGCATCTGATGGGAGAGGACATCATGAAAGGCATCATCGCCTGGCTGCTGGGGGTTCCGATCTTCGTGATCATCCTGCTGTATCTGACCGGCATCTTCTGACCGGATCAGGCCCGGCCACGATCCCGCCCGCAGCGTTTCTCGGGGCGTTTGCCTGTCCGGCTGCTGGACGCCCCCTGCCCGCGCGGCTAAGCAGGGCTGCCCAACGTTCCGGAAAGGCCGCGCATGACCGATACCCTGCTGATGCTCGTCGCCGGTTTTTTCGGCGGGATGCTGAATGCCGTCGCCGGCGGCGGCACCTTCATCACCTTCCCGGCCCTGGTCGCCGGCGGCGTGCCGGTGGTCTCGGCCAATGCCACCAGCACCGTCGCGGCGCTGCCGGGCTATCTGTCGGCGGCCCTGGGCTTCCGGCGCGAGATCGCGCAGATCGAGCGCGCGCTGGTGCTGCGGCTGACCTTCTGGACGCTGGTCGGCGGTGTCGCCGGCTCCTGCCTGCTGCTGGTCTCGTCGAACCAAGCCTTCGCGGTGCTGGTGCCCTTCCTGTTGCTGGCCGCGACCTCGGTCTTCATCTGGGGCGCCAAGGTGCGGGAATGGGCAGCGCAGCACCGCAACGCGGTGGCGCCCTTCGGCGCCGGGACCATGGTGCCGGTCGCGGTCTATGGCGGCTATTTCAACGGCGGGCTGGGCATCGTGCTGCTGGCGCTGTTCGCGCTTTGGGGCATGACGCAGCTGAACCAGATGAACGGGCTGAAGAACTGGCTGTCCTTCGCGCTGTCCGTGATCTCCTTCGCGATCTTCGCGGCGGGCGGGCAGGTGGCCTGGGGTCCGGCGGCGGTGATGAGCCTAGGCACCGTGCTCGGCGGCTATCTGGGCGCGCCGGTGGCGCGGCGCATCCCGATCGGCGCGTTGCGGGCATTGATTGCGGCCATCGGCTTTGGCATGACGGCGCTGTTCCTCTGGCGGCTTTTCTGACGCCGGCCCAACCCGAAAGGATTTTCCATGTCCGAGATCAAGCGTATCGAGACCGGCCCCCGCATGAGCCAGGCGGTCGTCCATAACGGCACCGTCTACCTGGCGGGCCAAGTCGGCAAGCCCGGCGAATCGGTGACCGAGCAGACCCGCGCGGTGCTGGCCCAGATCGACCGGCTGCTGGCGGAATGCGGCTCGGACAAGACCCGCATCCTTTCGGCCCAGGTGTGGCTGGCCGACATGGCTGATTTCGCCGAGATGAACGCGGTCTGGGACGGCTGGGTCGCCGCCGGCCACGCCCCGGCCCGCGCCACCGGCGAATCGGCGCTGGCGACGCCCGACTACAAGGTCGAGATCATCGTGGTCGCGGCGCAGAACTGATCGCCGCCATGACCGAACGCGCGGCGCGCAAGCCCGGAGGTTCGCCGCCGCGCCCCAACCGCTCCATGGTCAGCGCCATGGCGGCAAGCTGCGCGCCGCGCTCCTCGGGATCCTCGATCAGCCGGTAGAGCGCCTGCGACATCGGCCCCGGCTGGCAGTTGCGGCCCAGATATTCCGGCACCGCCCGGGTCTCGCTGACCAGGTTGACCAGCGTCACGGTGTCGGTGCGCAGCAGCATCCCGATGATCAGCCGGCTGAGCGGCGCCACGTCATAGCCGATCACCATGGGCACGCCGTTCGCGGCCAGATCCAGGCTGACCGTGCCCGAGGCGGCCAGCGCCAGGTCGGCGGCGGCGAAGGCCGCGCGCCTTTCCTCGGGGCTTTCGATCACCACCGGCGCGGTCGGCCAGCGCCGGGCCATGTCGCGCACCAGACCCGAGACGCCGCGCACGGTCGGGATCACCACGCGAATCTCCGGCACCCGGTCGCGCAGCCGCATCAGCGCCTCGTCGAAGCGCGGGCCAAGCCGGCCGACCTCGGTCCGGCGCGAGCCCGGCAGGCACAGGACCAGCGGCGCATCCGGCGCGATGCCGTTCGCGGCGCGAAAGGCCGCCGCCTCGGCCGCGCCCGCCACCGGCTCGGCGACGATGGGATGGCCGACGAAATCGCACGTCATGCCGGCGGCCTGCATCAGGGGCGGCTCGAAGGGCAGGATCGCCAGCACATGGTCGATGACCTCGGCCATCTTTCCGGCCCGGCCCGGCCGCCAGGCCCAGACCGAGGGCGCGACGTAATGGATGGTGCGCAGATCCGGGGCCAGCGCCCGCGCCTGGCGTGCCACGCGCAGGCAGAAATCCGGGCTGTCGATGGTGATCAGCGCATCGGGCCGGGCCTCGACGACGGCGCGGGCGGTCTCGGCGATCCGGGCCTTCAGCGCCCGGTATTTCGGCAGCACCTCCCAGATGCCCATCAGGCTCAGCTCTTCCATGGGAAAGCGGCTCGCGAGCCCCTGCGCCGCCATGGCCGGGCCGCCGATCCCCAGGAATTCGGCGCCGGGATCGAGGCTGTTCAGCCCGGCCATCAGCGCGCCGCCCAGATTGTCGCCCGAAGGCTCGCCCGCGATCAGGAAGAACTTCATCGCGTCGCTCCGCTTGCCATGTCCCGACATGAGTCTTTGCAAAACAAAGAAGCCTCCCGGTCTTCACCGTTTTCCAAATACCCTGCTGCCGCTGTCGCGGCACCGTCATTTGGGTATTTGGAAAACGGTGAAGCAAGCCTCATTTCCGCTTTCCCAACACCCATTCACCCCCGCGACCACAGAAACAGCCCCGCTGCCTGGGCGCGGCGCACCGCCTCGGCGCGGTCCAGCAGGATAACGCTGCCCGCCTCCCAGGCGATGCCGGCCAGCCCGGCCTCGGCAGCCTGGATCACGGTATCGGGCCCGATGGTCGGCAGGTCGATGCGGCGGTCCTGGCCGGGCTTGGGCGCCTTGTAAAGCACGCCGCCCGCCCCCTTCGGATCGGGTTTCAACCCGACATGGAGCCGGGCGAATTCCAGCATCGCCTGGGTGCCCGGCAGCGCCTCGACCGCAAGGCAAAGCCCCTGCGCCACCACCGCGCCCTGACCGATGTCGAGCGTGCCGAGGCCCCGGACGATCTCGGCGGCGCGGGCGGCGTCCTTCTGGTCGCGTGGGCTCGGCTCGCCCGCCAGCACGCCTTCCCCAGGCACCAGATCCGGCAGGATCTGATCGACAGAACAGATGGTTATGCCTGCTTCCTCGAATACGTCGAGCACCGCGCGCAAGGCGGCGTCATCGCCCGACTGCATCCCCATCAGGATGCGCGGCACGATGGTCAGGGTGCGCGGGTCGAAAAGCTCGGGCTCGATCTTCGGGCGGCGGATGGCGCCGGCGAAAACCGCCTGCGTCACCCCCTGGTCGACCAGCTCGTCCAGGAAGGGCACCAGCCGTTCCAGGCGGAAGGGCCTGGCCTCGAGCTGCGGTTTCAGGTTGTCCAGCGCATAGACCAGCGGCTGGTCCAGCGCGGCGGCGATGGCGGGGGCAAGGCAGCCCTCGCCGGCGATCAGGGCGATGCGGCTCATGGATGTGCTCTCACGGATGTGGGGCCAGGAAGCTGCGGTCCGAGGGGCCGAGGATGAAATCCAGCACCTCGCGCACCATCGGGCCGTGATCCTCGTCCGCCAACTGGCGGGCGGTGTCGCGGAAGCTGCCCCGCCCCAACTGGCCCAGCATGTCGCGCAGCGCGTGGATGTCTTCGCGCGAGGCGCCGCGGCGCTTCAACCCGACCAGGTTCAGCCCGTCCAGATGGCCGCGCGGCCCCTGCACCAGGCCGAAGGGGATCACGTCGGCGGTCACCATGGTCACCGCGCCGATCATCGCGCCGCGGCCGATGCGCACCCATTGATGCACGCCGGACAGGCCGCCGACGATCACGTCGTCTTCCAGCACGCAATGGCCCGCCACCGAGGCGTTGTTCACCAGGATCACCCGGTCGCCGATCCGGCAGTCATGCGCCACATGGCTGCCGGCCATGAACAGCCCGTCGTCGCCGACCCGGGTGACGCCGCCGCCGCCCTCGGTGCCGGGGTTCATGGTCACGTATTCGCGGATGCGGTTGCGGGCGCCGATTTCCAGCCGGGTGCGTTCGCCGCGGAACTTCAGGTCCTGCGGCACCTCGCCCAGCGAGGCGAAGGGGAAGACGACGGTCTCGTCGCCGATCCTGGTCTCGCCCGTCACCACGACATGGGATTTCAGCACCACGCCGCGGCCGAGGCTGATCTCGGGGCCAACGACGCAGAACGGGCCGATCTCGCAACCCTCGCCGATCCGCGCGGCGGGGTCGACGACGGCCGAGGGGTGGATCACGGTCTCAGCCATTCTCGCCACGGTTCAGCATGGCCATGACCTCGGCCTCGGCGGCAAGCTGGCCGTTCACGATGGCGCGACCCTCGAATTTCCAGACCTTGCCGCCGCCGCGCAGGGTCTTCATGTGCAATTCCAGCACGTCGCCGGGCACCACCTTCTGACGGAAGCGGCATTTGTCGATCGACATGAAATAGGTGCCCATACCCTTGCCGGCCAGATCCAGCGACACGCCGACCAGCACCGCCGCGGCCTGGGCCATGGCCTCGATGATCAGCACGCCCGGCATCACCGGCTCTTGCGGGAAATGCCCCTCGAAATGCGGTTCGTTCGAGGTGACGTTCTTGATGCCGACGCAGCTTTCCATCGGCACGATGTCGCGGACCTTGTCCACCAGCAGGAAGGGATAGCGATGCGGCAGGATGCGCTTGATCATCGCCAGATCGACTTCGGTCGGCGGGATATAGGCGGTCTCGTCGGAAGCCATGCGGTCCTCTTGGAATGTTTTCATTTGCCTAGCAACGGGGGGCGAACTTGGCAAGTTTTGCCGGCGCTCAGGCGCGGCGCAGCCGGCCGCGCCCCTCGGCCAGCCAGCCGGCCAGCGCCAGCCCGGCGATCAGCGCCAGCCAGGCCCAGCCCGGCAGCAGCGGCCGGTGCGTCATGCCGCTGACCGATGCAGCGTCGCGCGGGGTGATGGCGATCCAGGGGCCGGCCACGCCCTGGCCATGCGCCGGCCGGCCTTCGCGCACCGTGCGCAGCGATGGGACGCCCTCGGAGAGCGGCAGCACCGCCCCCTGCGTCGCCTCGGCCAGGGGGCCCAGCACCGCGCCCGAGGCCACGGTTTCCTCGAATTCCCGCGGTGCCGCCGGGCCGAGCGCCAGGACGCGGCTGATCTCGCCATCGGCCAGCCGATACAGCCCCGGTCCCGGCGCCGTCCAGCGCGCGGTGAAACGGCCCGGCCCGGCCTCGGCCAGCGGCAGATCCTCGGTCCCGCCATCGGGACGGGTGATGCGCAGCGGGCCGGCGGTCTCGTCCATGGTGCGGCGGGTGATGGTCACGGTCAGACCGCCGGTCACATCGGCCAGCAGCGCCTCCTCCTCCAGTTCCGGTTCCTGCATCGACCAATGCGCGATGCGGCGCAGCAGCTCCAGTTGCGGGCCGCCGCCTTCGAAACCCCGGCCCCAGAGCCAGACCTGATCCGAGGTCAGCAGCGCCACCCGCCCCTTGCCGACCCGGTTCAGGATCAGCAGCGGCTCGTCATTGGCGCCGGTCATCACCACCTGCGCGCGCGGATCGGGGATCACCTGCGACATGCGCAGCCAGCGGCCCCAATGGCTGTCCGACCCCTCGGCCGGGGCGCCGGGCAGGCCGGCGGTGACGGGATGGCGCTGGCCGTCCTCGGTCAGCCGCGGCAGGAACGGTTCGTCATAGACCCGGCCGGTCGGGCGCGCCGGGATGATCGCCCCCATCGGCGACAGGTTCAGGCTTTCCACGGTGGACATCTCCGGTCCGGCCGAGACCAGAACCGCGCCGCCCTCTTCGACATAGCGGCGGATGTTCTCGTAATAGAGCGGCATCAGAATGCCGCGCACCCGGTCGCGGTCGAAGATGATCAGGTCGAAATCCTTGATCCGCTCCAGGAACAGTTCCTGGGTCGGGAAGGCGATCAGCGACATCTCGTCCACCGGAACCGCGTCCATCTTGTCCGGCGGCCGCAGGATGGTGAAGTGGATCAGGTCTACGTTCGCGTCGGATTTCAACAGGTTGCGCCAGGTCCGCTCGCCCGCATGCGGCGCGCCCGAGACCAGCAGCACCCGCAGCCGGTCGCGCACGCCCTGGATCTGCACGGCGGCGGAATTGTTGCGGTCGGTCAGTTCGGGCGTCGGGCCTTCAGGCGCGTCGAAGCCGATCGAGACCACGTTCTGCCCGGCGTGATCCGGCACCACCGGCAGATCCAGCGTCACGCCGGGCGGCAGCTCGAGGCTGCGCATCTCCTCGCCGTCCAGCATGATGCGCAGACGGGCGGGGGCCTGCGCCACCTCGGGCGGCACCGCCCCCTGGTCCTCGACCCGCAGGCGGATGGTGACGGGCTTGCCGATCAGCCCGTAGGCCGGGGCTTCCTCGATCACCAGCCGGCGGTCCCAGTCGGCGGGCTGGCCGGTCAGCAGCACATGCACCGGCGCGGGCGCGGCGGCCGGGACCATCGGCGCGTCGTGCACCAGCCCGTCGGTCAGGGCGATCACCCCGGCGACGCGACCCTGCGGCTCGGCGGCCAGCGCCCGGGTCAGGGCCGCGCCGGCCAGCGTGCCGTCCGGGTCGTCGCCCAGCGTCACCCGGCGGATCTCGGTATCCGGCAGGGCGGCAAGCTGGCGGGTCAGTTCCTCGACCGCGGCATCGGTCTGCGCCGCCCGCCCCGGCAGCGCCTGGCTGGCGCTGCGGTCGTCGAGCAGGATCACGATGTCGGACAGTTTGTTGCGGATGCCCGATTCCAGCGCCGGCCCCGCCAGCGCCGCCGCGACGGCCAAGCCGGCCAGTCCGCGCAGCAGCCAGCCGCGCAAGCCGCGCCAAAGCGACCAGAGCGCCACCAGCCCCGCCAGCAGCGCCAGCGCCGCCACGATGGGCCAGGGCAGCAGCGGATCGAAGGCGAGCCCGCTCATTCCGAGACCTCCTCCTGCCGCAGCCGGTCCAGCAATGCAGGCACATGCACCTGATCCGATTTGTAATTCCCGGTCAGCACATACATCACCAGGTTGACCCCGAAGCGATAGGCCATCTCGCGCTGGCGCTCGCCGTCGAAGCCGGAACCGACGCTGAACATCGGCAGGCCGTTATCGTCCACGGCCCAGGCCTCGGCCCAGGCATTGCCGCCGATCAGCACCGGCGACACGCCGTCGTTGAGATTGCGGAACGGGACCCCCTCGGCAGCCTCGGCGCCGGCGGGGGGCGCCTCGGCCCAGATCTCGCGCCCCTGATAGCGGCCGGGAAAATCCCTGAGCAGGTAGAAGGTCCGGGTCAGGACGTGATCCCCGGGCACCGGCGCCAGCGGCGGAATGTCCAGCGGCGCGGCCAGGGTCTGCAGCGCCGCCGAGCCGTCCGGCCCGCCCAGACCGGCGATGTCGCCGTCGCGGGTGTCGAACAGGATCATCCCGCCCGAGCGCAGGAAATGGTTCAGCCGCACATAGGCCTGCGGCGAGGGCAAGGGCTGCGCCTCGGTCACCGGCCAGTAGAGAAAGGTCAGCAGCGACAGGTCGTCGCGGTCGGGGTCGATGCCGATGGGCTCGTCCGGTTCGACCGTGGTGCGGGCGGTGAGCACCTGCGACAGCCCGCGCAGACCGGCTTCGGATGCCGCATCCACCTCGGCATCGCCGGTGATCACATAGGCCAGCGTCACGTCGTCCGCGGCCCGCATCAGGCGGGGGTCGGGCGCCTCTTGCGCGTGAAGCGCAGCGGTCCAGCACAGGGCCCAGAAGGGCAGGATCAACAGGATCAGCCTCATGCGAACCCCCTGCCCCGGCCGCGCCGCGTGCCCCGCGCCAGCCAGGCGCTGCCCAGGGCGTCCAGTGCGAACAGCGCCGCGGCCAGCGCGACCAGCCAGCCGCGCAGATCCAGCCCCGGCGCCTGCGCCGCGCTTTCGATCCGCGCGCCCGGCCAGTCGGCCAGGGCGATCGGCCCGCCGGCATTCAGCGCCGCCATGCGCTCGCCGCCGCGATAAAGCCCTGCCGGGGCGCCCGGCGCCGGCCCCTTGGCGAAATCGGCGGCGGCCACCGGCACCGGATTGCCGGGCTCGGCGCTGCGGCCGAAGCCGTCCAGCACCAGCTCGGGCAACCAGAAGGGCTGTTCCGCCGCCTCGACCTCGGGCGCGGCGGCGCTGGCGCGGGCGCTGCGCACCAGCCGGTCCAGCATTTCGACGAACAGGCCCGAGATCGCCAGGTTCGACCATTCCGCATTCGCGGTGGTGTGGAACAGCACCAGCTGCCCCTGCCCCAGCGGCGCGCGCGTGACCAGCGGCGTGCCGTCGGAAAGCTGGGCGATGGTGCGCTCGGCCAGGTCCGGGGCCGGCTCGGCCAGCAATTGCGCGCGCACCGTGGCATCGCGCGGCACGGCAAGGCCGGCGAAGGGCCCGTCGGCGGCAAAGGGCCGGATGCCGCGCGGCTCGCCCCAGCTCAGCGCGCCGCCGATGTCGCGCCCGCCGGCGCGCAGCCGCACCGGCAGCAGCGCCTCCTCGCTCAGCCGGTCCGAGGCCGCCATGCGCGGGCCGGAGAACCGCACCAGCAGCCCGCCGGCTTCCACCCAATCGCGCAGCTCGGCCTGTTCGGCCAGACCAAGCTGGTCGGCGATCACGATCACGTCGGGCGAGGCCTGCAGCACATCGCCCAGCCCACCCTCGATCAGGTCGGTCGAGGGGGCGAGCGACCGGCGCAGGTAATGCATGGGCGACAGCAGCCGCTGCCCTTCTCTGGCGCGGTCGTCGCCGACCAGCGCCACCTTGCGGCGGCGCATGCTGTCATCGGCCAGCACCACCGCCCCGGCCGAAACCTGGCCCTCGACTTCGAAGCGGGTGATGCGGTTGCGCAATTCGGACGGCAGGGTGATCGGGATGAGATAGCTGGCGACGCCGCCCTGGACGCCGCTCTCGGGCACCCCGGGCTTCAGCCGGGCCAGTTCGCGCGGGACGCCCTGCGGGTCGAGGCCCATGGCCAGCACCTCGGGCACCGGACCGCCGCCGGTCACGCGCAGCCGCAGCGCCGGCCGGTCGCCGGCAACGGGTTCCAGCGCCAGGCGCGGGCCCTGCGGCGGCACCACCGTCACCCGGCCCCGGCCCGACAGCGCCGCCAGCCAGTCGGCGCGGCCGTCATGGTCCAGCCCGTCGCTGAGCCAGAGCACCGACAGCGCCGCCGGCGCCTCGGCCAGCGCCGCATCGGGGTCGGCGGGATAGCGCGTCTCCCACGCGGCGGGGCGCAGGGCGCGCAATTGCCCGGCAAGCTCGGAAGCGGGCTGGAAGGCCAGCGCCCCCTCGGCCCGGCCGTCCGCGACCATGAGCGCTGCCGGCTGGCCCGCCGCCGCGGCCTGATCCAGCGCCCGCAAGGCCCGCTCCTGCCGCTGCGGCCAGTCGGGCGCGGCGGCCCAGCCGGCATCCATGACGATCAGCAGCGGCCCCTGCCCGCCCTGGTCCGGCGACGGCTTCCAGACCGGCCCGGCAAAGCCCAGGATCAGCGCCGCGATCGCCAGCACCCGCAGCAGCAGCAGCCACCACGGCGTATGCCGCGCCACCGGATGCGGATCCTTGAGGCCCAGAAGCAGCCGGGTGCCCGGAAACCGCACCAGCTTGGGCGACGGCGGCATGGCGCGCAGGATCAGCCACAGCACCGGCAACGCCGCCAGCGCCGCCAGCAGCCAGGGGGTCAGGAAGCCGAGGGGGCCCAGGACCAGCATCAGCCCTCCAGCACCGACCAGAGCCACAGCAGCGCCTGCGCCGGCGGCGCGGCGGTGTCATGGCTGCCGAAATGCCAGCCCGCGGTCAGCGCCGCGCGCTGGAGCAGTTCGCGCCGCTCGGCCAGCCGCGCCAGATAGGCGTCCCGCAGCCCGGCCGCGTCGCGGGTGTCGTGGCGAAGCGCCCCCGAGGCCGAGCGGAACAGCACCGCGCCGCCCCAGGGAAAGCCCTCCTCGTCCGGGTCCAGCACCTGCATCAGCACGCCCTGCACGCCAAGGCTGGCCGCGCGGCCGAGATAGTCCAGCACCGGCTGCGGATCGCCCAGGAAATCGTCGAACAGCACCACGCGCTGGCCGGGACGCAGCGCCTCGGCCGGCGGCGCGTCCTCGTCGCCGTCCAGCGCCTGGCGGGCGATCAGCGCCTCGGCGATGCGCTCGGCCTGCAGGCGGCCGGGGCGCGGCGGCTGGCCGGTCAGCGCCACGCGTTCGCTGCCGGCCAGCAACGCCATCGCCAAGGCCAGCGCCAGCAGATCGGCGCGGTCGCGCTTGCTGGGCCGGTCCTCGCCGCCCGCGTAATCCATGCCCGCCGCGCCCGAGACCCAAAGCGCCGCCGATTGCGCCACCTGTGCCTCGCGGTCGCGGACGAACTGCCCGTCCGAGCGGGCCGAGCGTCGCCAGTCGATGCTGCGCGCCGTATCGCCCGCAGTGGCGGGGCGGTATTGCCAGAAATCCTCGCCGGTGCCGGCCCGGCGCTGGCCATGCGCGCCGGCAACCAGCGCCGCCGCCAGCCGCTCGGCCGAGAGCATCAGCGCCGGCAGCGCCGCCGAGGCGGCCTCGGCCCGGGCGCGCAGCTGGTCGGCCGAGGGTTTCACGCGGCCGCCTGCATCCGGTCGCCGACCAGCCGCGCGATCACGCCCTCGATGCCGTCGCCGCGGGCGCGGGCGGCAAAGCTCAGCGCCATGCGGTGGCGCAGCACAGGGGCGGCCATGGCCTCGACATCGTCGAGCGTCGGCGCGAAACGGCCGTTCAGCGCCGCCCGCGCCCGCGTCACCAGCGTCAGCGCCTGCGCGGCGCGCGGCCCCGGCCCCCAGACCAGCGTGTCGGCCATCCAGCCGGGCGCCTCGGGCGCACCGGGCCGCGCGGCCCGCACCAGGTCAAGGATCGCGTTCAGCACCGCCTCGCCCACCGGCATGCGCCGGATCAGCGCCTGCGCCGCGACCAGCCCCGCCGCGTCGAAGACCGCATGGGCGCGGCCCTGCTCGACCCCGGTGGTGGCAAGCAGGATGGCGCGCTCGGTGTCGCGGTCGGGATAATCCACGTCGATCTGCAACAGGAAACGGTCCAGCTGCGCCTCGGGCAAGGGATAGGTGCCCTCCTGCTCGATCGGGTTCTGGGTGGCAAGGACGTGGAAGGGCCGGCCCAGCGGCCGGTGTTCGCCGCCGATGGTCACCTCGCCCTCCTGCATGGCCTGCAGCAGCGCGGATTGGGTGCGGGGGCTGGCGCGGTTGATCTCGTCCGCCATCAGCAGCTGGGTGAAGACCGGCCCCTCGATGAAGCGGAAGGCGCGGGTGCCGTCGGGGCGGATGTCCAGCACCTCGGAGCCCAGGATGTCGGCCGGCATCAGGTCGGGGGTGAACTGGATGCGCGCGGTATCAAGGCCCAGCACCGTGGCCAGCGTATCGACCAGCATGGTCTTGCCCAGGCCCGGCTGGCCGACCAGCAGCGCGTGCCCGCCCGACAGGATCGCGGCCAGCACCTGCTCGACCACCGCATGCTGGCCGACGAAGCGGCGCTCGACGCTGGCGCGGACCTGGGCCAGCCGGTCGGTCAGCGTCAAGATTTCCGAAACCAGTTTTTCATCCTCGGCCATGACAACGCCCCGTTTCTGCTCTAGGACAACATAAAGGCAGGTGTGACGGGGTCCACAGGGAATGGTGGAAAAGACTGACAATAGCGTGAGCGATGCGAGCGGAATCGCCGCCGCCGCCAGCCGCGCGTCGAAGAAGGGTCCGCCGCCCGTGCATCTGTGGAATCCCCCCTTCTGCGGCGATCTCGACATGGAAATCCGCGCCGATGGCAGCTGGTTCTATAACGGAACCCCCATCGGCCGGCCCGAAATGGTGCGCCTCTTCGCCTCGATCCTGAAGCGAGAGGGTAACGATTACTTTCTGGTCACCCCGGTCGAAAAGGTCGGCATCCGCGTGGTCGATGCGCCCTTCGTCGCCGTCGATGCCGAGATCGGGGAGGAGATCAGCTTTACCACCAATGTGGCCGACCGGGTGATCGCCGGTCCCGAGCATGCGATCGCGCTGCGCGGGACGGTCGAGGAACCCCGGCCCTATGTGCATATTCGCCGCGGTCTTTGGGCGCTGATCGACCGCAAGACATTCTACCGACTGGCCGATGCAGCTATGCCCGGCGAAAACGGGCGTATGGAAGTGCGATCGGGAGGGACGGCCTTTCCTCTGGAGCCCTGACCATGGCGCGATTCGCCGCCAACCTGACCTATCTGTTCACCGAGCTGCCGATGCAGCAGCGCTTTGCCGCCGCCCGCCGCGCCGGCTTTCACGGGGTCGAGATCCTGTTTCCCTATGACCTGGCGGTCAAGGAACTGACCCGGGCCGCGCAGGCGGCGGGGGTGGAATTCGTGCTGATGAACACGCCGCCGCCGAACTGGGCGGGCGGACCGCGCGGCTTTGCCGCCGAACCGGGCAACGAGGCGCGGTTCCGCAGCGATTTCGACCGGGCCATGCGCTTCGCCCGGGCATTGGGGGTGCAGCATCTGCATGTGATGGCCGGCAAGGCCGCCGGGGCCGCGGCCCGGCGCACGCTGGTCGCGAACCTTCGCTGGGCCTGCGCCCGCGCGCCGCAGGCCAGCCTGACCATCGAGCCGATGAATGGCGAGGACATGCCGGGCTATTTTCTCGACTGCTTCGATCTGGCGGCCGAGATCGTCGAGGAGGTCGGCGCCGCCAATCTGGGGCTGCAATTCGACGCCTACCAGGCGCAGATGATCCATGGCGACGCGCTGGAGATCTGGCAGCGCCATGCCGGCCGGGTGCGGCACATCCAGGTCGCCGGCTGCCCGGGCCGGCACGAACCGCGCCAGGGCGATGCCCATTTCGCCGAATTGCTGCGGGCCGTCGACGGTTCCGGCTATCAGGGCTGGGTGGGGGCGGAATATTCGCCGCGCACCTCGACCGAGGCCGGGCTGCGCTGGCTGCGCTCGGCCTGACAGCGGCCTGACAGCGGCCGGGCCGCGCCGGGTCCGGGCGGGAAATGGCGGCGCTGGTGCGGTGGCCGGGCCGACTGCCGGGCACGGCCTCCGCCAGCGCCGTGTCGCTTCCCGTCCGCCGGGTTTCGGCAAGCCAGCGGCGCCGGCCTGTCAATCCTCGCCGGGCAGGCGCTTGGCCATCCGTTCGGCCATCGCCTGATAGCCGCTGGCCTTCAGGCCGGCGATCGTGCCCAGATAGTCCCGCGGCTCGCGGTTCTGGCTGAGCTTCGATTTCGCCAGGGTCCGGCGCAGGGCGATGCGGAGGGCGACGATGCCGTTCAGCATCTGCTGCAGGTAATCGGCCGGGGCGTCGGCCATGCGCCAGGCCTGGGTGCCGTTCAGGCGGCGCTCGTGCTTGCGGGTCAGCAGGCCGACGGCCGCGCGCTTGGCATGGTCGTCATGCTGGAAGCTGATGGCGCCATAGGCATGGACCACCTGATAGTTCCAGGTCGGGACGTGCCGGTGATGCTCGGCCTTGCTCGGGTAGAAATTCGGCGAGACATAGGCATCCTCGCCCCGGAAGATCGCCAGCACCTCCTGACCATCGGCGATCAGCCGGTGCATGTCGTTGGCCAGCGCCACATGCCCGATCAGCGTGCCATCCGGGGCGGCCAGCAGCGGGATATGGTTGGCAACCAGCCCCTTTCCGGTCTGCGCCACGATGCAGGCCAAAGGCGCGGTCTCGATGATCGCGGCGATTTCGTCGGGGCGGATCTCGTGGAAATGCGGGGGGACATACATGCTTGCTGCTCCGATGCCGAGACTGCCGGATCGTGTCCTTGGCCCAGGATGATGACAATGCCCGCGCCGGCCGGAACCGGCGCAGGGCAAGCGCTGCTAGTAAGCCGCGCTGCCGGTGCCGGCGGGAAGCGCGCCATAGGGCAGCCAGATGGTCTTGCTGCGGCTGGCGGCGCGCAGGAATTCCCGGCCTTGCGCCTTCGCATCGGTCCAATCGCGCGGCTCGGGCGTCCAGACCGGGATCAGGGTCTCGGCCGCGGTGCGCTGCACCTCGGCCAGCCCCTCGCCCTGCCCGGCATGCCAGATCGCCGAGACGCCGTCATGCGCGGCAAGCGCCCCCGCCAGCGCATCACGCGGACCGCTGACGATGTTCACCACACCGCCCGGCACGTCCGAGCAGGCCAGAACCTGCGCCAGCGTCAGCGCCGCCATCGGCCGGTCCTGCGACGGGATCGCCACCACGGCATTGCCCATGGCGATGGCCGGCAGCACCAGCGCCATGAACCCCGCCAGCGGCGCGGCCGTGGGCGCGACCAGTCCCATGACGCCATACGGCTCGGGCTGCACATGGCACAGGTGGCCGGGCTTGGCCGCAACCGTGGCGCCGTCGTATTTGTCGGCGAAACCGGCATAGAAGAAGCAGCGGCGGATGGCGGCATCGACCTCGGCCGGACTGGCGAAGCCGGCGAATTCGGCGCGGCGCTGCGCCAGGTTTTCGGCCAGGAAATACAGCACCTGCGCCCGGCCGTGGCCGCCCAGGCCCTGCCATTTCGCCAGCGCGGACCCCGCCGCCTCGACGGCGTTGCGGATGTCCTTGCGATTGCCCAGCGGCACCAGCTCGTCCTGCGCCAGGTAGCTGGCACCGCCATCCGGCCGCTTCTGCGCGCCGCCGATGTAATGCTTGACGGTGCGGTCGATCCCGGCGCTGTCCTCGGGCGCCTCGACCGGGGCGATCTCCGCCGGCACCGGGTCGCGCTGCGCGGCGACGGCGGCGGTAAGATAATCCAGCATCCCCTCGCGCCCGCCTTCGCGGCCATAGCCCGAATCGCGCATCCCGCCAAAGGGCGCGGCGGCGTCGAACAGGTTGGCGCAATTCACCCAGACCACGCCGGCCTTGATCCGCGCCGCCATGTCGGTCGCCACCGTGGCGCTTTCCGACCAGACCGAGGCTGCCAGCCCATAGCGGGTGTTGTTGGCCAGATCCGCCGCCTCGTCCGCGGTGCGAAAGGTGGACAGCGTGGCGATGGGGCCGAAGATCTCCTCGACCATGCCGGGATTGGCGGGCGCGATGTTGCGCAGATAACCCGGCGCGATGAAACAGCCCGCCGCCGCCGGCGCGCCGCCGACCAGCTCCGCCCCGGCGGCGGTCGCCCGGTCGAGGATGCGCAGGATCCGATCCTTTTGCACCGGATCGACGATGGCGCCGATATCGGTGGATTTGTCGAGCGGCGGGCCGAGGCGCAGGCTCTGCATCCGGGCCCGCAGCAGCGCCTCGAACCGCGCGGCGACCGATTCGGCGACCAGGATGCGCGAGCCGGCGCAGCAGACCTCGCCCTGGTTGAACCAGATCGAATCGACCACGCCCTCGATGGCGGCGTCCAGGTCGGCATCCTCCATGACCACGAAGGGCGACTTGCCGCCCAGTTCCAGCGTCAGCCGCTTGCCCGAACCCGCGACGGCGCGGGCGATGCCGCGCCCGACCTCGGTCGAGCCGGTGAAGGCGATCTTGTCCACCGGCGCCTCGACCAGCGCCGCGCCGGTCTCGCCGTCGCCGGTGACGATGTTGACCACCCCGGCGGGCAGCCCGACATGGGCGCAGATCTCGGCAAAGGCCAGCGCGGTCAGCGGCGTGTATTCGGCCGGCTTCAGCACCACGGTATTGCCGGCGGCCAGGGCCGGCGCCACCTTCCAGGCCAGCATCAGCAGCGGAAAGTTCCAGGGGATGATCTGGCCGCAGACGCCCAGCGGGCCATGGCCGGGAAATTCGGTCTCGGCCAGCTCGGCCCAGCCGGCGTGATGGTAGAAATGCCGCACCACCAGCGGCACGTCGATGTCGCGGCTTTCGCGGATCGGCTTGCCGTTGTCCAGCGTCTCCAGCACCGCCAGGAAGCGTTCGCGCTTCTGGATGGTGCGCGCGATGGCATACAGAAAGCGCGCCCGCACATGGCCGGGCATGGCGCCCCAGCCGCGCTGCGCCCGGCGGGCGGCGCGCACCGCCTTCATCACGTCGCGGGCGGTGCCTTGCGTGACCTGCGCCAGTTCTTCGCCGGTCGAGGGGTCGCGGCTGGCAAAGGTCTCGCCCGGCCGGGTGAAACGTCCGGCGATGAAATGGCCGAAGCGGCCGCGTTCGCGCAGCCAGTCGCGGACGGCAGAGGCATCCTCGGGCGCGGGGCCGTATTCCATGCTTTCCATGATTTCGCTTACCTTCGGCATGTTCACCCCGCGGCCAGACGATGGGCGCCGGCATAGCGCCCGGTGACGTGATGGGAGATCTGCCGCTCGATATCGGCCAGAAGCGAGCTGGCGCCGATGCGGAACAGATCCGGCCGCAGCCAGTCGCGGCCCAGCTCCTCGGCCATCAGCACCTGCCAGTTCAGCGCGTCCCTGGCGGTTTTCAACCCGCCGGCCGGCTTGAAGCCGACGGCAAAGCCGGTCTGGTCACGATAGTCGCGGATCGCGCGCAGCATGACCAAGCTGACCGGCAGCGTGGCGTTCACCGGCTCTTTCCCGGTCGAGGTCTTGATGAAATCGGCGCCGGCCTGCATGGCGACATGGCTGGCCTTGGCGACATTGCCCAGGGTCTTAAGCTCGCCCGTCGCCAGGATCGCCTTCATCCGGGCATGGCCGCAAGCCTCGCGCATGTCGCAGATCTCGTCGTAAAGCGCCGCCCATTCGCCGCGCAGCACCAGCGCGCGGGAAATGACGATGTCGATCTCGTCCGCGCCCTGGTCCAGTGCATAGCGGATCTCGGCCAGCCGCAGGTCAAGCGGCATCAGCCCGGCCGGAAAGCCGGTCGCGACCGAGGCGACGGGGATCGCCGTGCCGGCTAGCGCCCGTTTCGCCGCCGCCACCATGGTCGGATAGACGCAGACCGCGCCGGTGGTCAGGTGATCGACCCCCAGCGCCGCCAACTGACCGGCATCGACGGGCTGGCGCGCCTTGGCGCAAAGCCGGGCCACGCGGTCGGGCGTGTCGTCGCCCGACAGCGTGGTCAGGTCGATGCAGCCTACCGCGTTCAGAAGCCAGGCCGCCTGCCATTCCTTCTTCAGGCTGCGGCGCGCGGCCAGGCTTGCGGCGCGGCGCTCGGCCGCCGGGGTGTTGACCTGGATGGTCTCGAACCAGTCGAGGCGGAAATCGGTGCCGGGGTTCTTGCGCTCCATCGCTCAGCGGCCCCGCAGCCCGTCCCACCAGCGCCGCATGCGCCCGCGCGCCCGGTCGCGCGCCGCGTCGGCCCGGGCGTCGATCCGGTCCCAGGTCTCGTCGGCAGAGCGCACCGCGGGGTCGATGGTGCGTTCGCGGAACTGGTTCCACATGCGCCAGAGCAGGAACAGCAGCGCCCCCAGCACCAGCAGGATGATCTGCGCCGCCCAGTTGAAGGGCTTGACCTCGGGCCCCGCCACCGGCTTCACCGAGATGGCGTTGGGATAGATCGACAACCAGGAGATGCGCCAGCCGTAAGAGGTCACGCTGACCCATTCCGGACTGGCCGCGGTCGAGCGCATGTCCGTCGCCCGCGCATGCAGGTTCGAGCTGTCGTATTTGAAATAGGGCGGCCAGATCCAGCCGGTATCCTCGTTGCGATAGACATAGGGCTTGCCGTTCGGGCGCACCGTGTCGATGAAGCGCACGTCGCGCTGCCCCTGCGCGTTCTGCACCGTGCCGGTGTCGGGCGAGGCATAGAAGATGCGGTTCGCGCCGATATCGGTCAGGCGGTTGTAGGTGTTGGTGATGCGGACCGTCTGCTTCGAGGGCAGCGTGTAGTCCAGGAACGAAAAGACCGCGATCCCGAAGATCACTCCAAGGACGGTCAGGAACCAGCGCATCGGCGCCCCCCTCAGTTGTAATTCACGAACACGATGATCACGATGATCGCGACCACCGGCAGAACCAGCACCAGCCCGACGAGCCGCGCCCGCAGGGTCTTGCCGAAACCCACCATCGAACGCCGCACGAACTCGGCGCGTTCCGGCGAGGGGCCCGCGCGTTCGGGATGGCGGCGATCCCATTCCTTTTCAAGCTCTTCCCGGCGCAGGCTGCGGATGTAGATCGAAATCAACGCATAGAAGATCAGCTCGACGGCCAGGACCATGCCGATCAGGCGGAGAAAGGCGATCATCGGGCCGACCATGGTTGCGAAAAACCTGCCCCATGGAAGGCCCGCGCGCCGCGACTGTCAATGACCCCATTGCCGCGCCCCCGCGCCCGGCCTAGCCTTGCACCATGGACGCCCTTGCCCTCGAGATCGAGAACCGCCGCGACGACCTGGTCCGCCTGACCCAGGATCTGATCCGCATTCCGACGCTGAACCCGCCAGGACGCAACTACCGCGAGATCTGCGAATACCTGCAGGCGCGGCTGGCGCCGCAGGGTTGGACCTGCGAGCTGATCCGCGCCCATGGCGCGCCCGGCGACTGCGAGGCTTTCCCGCGCTGGAACCTGGTGGCCCGGCATCGCGGCGGCCCGCCCGGCGAATGCGTGCATTTCAACAGCCATCACGACGTGGTCGAGATCGGCCATGGCTGGAGCCGCGATCCCTTCGCCGCCGAACTGGCCGATGGCCGCATCTATGGCCGCGGCGCCTGCGACATGAAGGGGGGCTTGGCCGCCAGCATCATCGCCGCCGAGGCCTTCACGGCGCTTTACCCCGACCACCCCGGCCAGATCGAGATCAGCGCCACCGCGGACGAGGAATCGGGCGGTTTCGGCGGCGTGGCCTATCTGGCCCAGCAGGGCGCCTTCGCGCATGTCGGCCATGTCATCATCCCCGAGCCCCTGCACAAGGACCGCATCTGCCTGGGTCATCGCGGCGTCTGGTGGGCCGAGATCGAGACGCATGGCCGCATCGCCCATGGCTCGATGCCCTTCCTGGGCGACAGCGCCATCCGCCACATGGGCGCGGTGCTGGAGGAAATGGAACGCACGCTGTTCCCGCTGCTGATGACCAAACACACGCAGATGCCGGTGATCCCCGAAGGCGCGCGGAATTCGACGCTGAACATCAACTCGATCCATGGCGGCGAGCCGGATCTCGGCCCCGACTTCACCGGTCTGCCCGCACCCTGCGTCGCCGACCGCTGCCGCATCACCATCGACCGCCGCTTCCTGATCGAGGAGGAGCTGTCGGAAGTGAAGCGCGAGGTCACCGCGCTGCTCGAAAAGGTCAAGGCGCAAAGGCCCGGCCTCTCCTATGAGATCCGCGACCTGTTCGAGGTCATCCCCAGCATGACAGACCGCGAGGCCCCGGTGGTGCGCTCGACCGCGGCGGCCATCGAACGGGTTCTGGGCCGCGAGGCCGGCTATGTCGTCAGCCCCGGCACCTACGACCAGAAGCACATCGACCGCATCGGCAAGCTGCAGAACTGCATCGCCTACGGGCCGGGGGTGCTGGACCTGGCGCACCAGCCCGACGAATGGGTGGGCGTGGACGACATGCGGGATTCCGCCCGCGTCATGGCCCTGGTGCTCGACGACCTCCTGCGCGGCGCTTCGGGGGATTCCCCCCGCTTTGCACCTGTGGCATGATCGCCCGAAACAACCGAGCAGACCATGACCCAACGCCTGTCGATCAGCGCCATCATCTTCTTCGTCGTGATGATCCTTCTGGGCGTCTATTTCGCCTATGCGGCGGTGCAGGGCCCCTCGGGCATCCTGCGGCGGGTGCAGTTGCAGGCCGAGACGCAGGAACTGGTCCAGCAGCGCGACAAGCTGCAGGCCGAGGTGGACCGGATGCGCAACCTGACCCGGCGCCTGTCGGACGAATATCTCGATCTCGACCTGTTGGACGAACGCGCCCGCGACGTGCTGGGCCTGGTGCGCGCCGACGAGATCATCATCCGCTGACCGCTCCCGCGGGCTCTGGCCCCGCTTCTTCACCGTTGTCCAAATACCCCTGCGACCGCCCGCCCGAGGCGCCGCGCGGCCGCCTTCGCGCGCGCCCGGCGACCGGCGGCTTTCCGCATCTGCCCTCTGGACGGATGCACGAGTCCGGTTTACTTCCCCCGAAAGCTTCGCCTAGAACTAGTTTAACGCTGAACTATTCCTTGCCCCGAGGAGGAGGCCCATGGTCAGAAAGCCCGCAGCCAGGCAGAGCACGTCCAACGTGTCCAAGGATGAGCTGCTCAAATACTACCGCGACATGCTGTTGATCCGGCGATTCGAGGAAAAGGCCGGCCAGCTTTACGGCATGGGCCTGATCGGCGGCTTCTGCCATCTCTATATCGGCCAGGAGGCCGTCGTCGTCGGCCTCGAGGCCGCCGCCAAGGAAGGCGACAAGCGCATCACCTCCTACCGCGACCACGGCCACATGCTGGCCTGCGGCATGGAGGCCCGCGGCGTGATGGCCGAGCTGACCGGCCGCATCGGCGGCTATTCCAAGGGCAAGGGCGGCTCGATGCACATGTTCAGCCGCGAGAAGCATTTCTACGGCGGCCACGGCATCGTCGCGGCGCAGGTGCCGCTGGGCGCCGGCCTTGCCTTCGCCGACAAGTATCTGGGCAACGACAACGTCACCTTCGTCTATTTCGGCGACGGCGCCTCGAACCAGGGCCAGGTCTACGAAACCTACAACATGGCCGAGCTCTGGGAGCTGCCGGTGGTCTTCGTCATCGAGAACAACCAATATGCCATGGGCACCTCGATGAAGCGCTCGACCAAGTCGACCACGCTGTTCGGCCGCGGCGAGGCCTTCGGCATCAAGGGCGAGCAAGTGGACGGCATGGACGTGCTGGCGGTCAAGGCCGCGGGCGAAAAGGCCGTGGCGCATTGCCGCGCCGGCAAGGGGCCGTACATCCTGGAAGTCATGACCTATCGCTATCGCGGCCATTCGATGTCCGACCCGGCGAAATACCGCACCCGCGAGGAAGTGCAGAAGATGCGGGACGAGCGCGACGCCATCGAGCATGTGCGCGAACTGCTCCTGACCGGCCAGCACGCCTCCGAGGAGGACCTCAAGGCCATCGACAAGGAGATCAAGGATATCGTGAACGACTCGGCCGAATTCGCCAAGGAAAGCCCCGAGCCGCCGCTGGAGGAGCTCTGGACCGATATCTACGCCAAGGAAGTGCCGCAGGGCGGCGCGGAACAGAACGCCTGAGGGGAGGGAACCATGGCAACCGAAATCCTGATGCCCGCCCTGTCGCCGACCATGGAGGAAGGCACGCTGGCCAAATGGCTGGTCAAGGAAGGCGATAGCGTGAAATCCGGCGACATTCTCGCCGAAATCGAGACCGACAAGGCCACGATGGAGTTCGAGGCCGTCGACGAGGGGATCCTCGGCAAGATCCTGATCGCCGAAGGCAGCCAGGGGGTCAAGGTCAACACCCCCATCGCCGTGCTGGTCGAGGAAGGCGAATCCGTCGATGCCGCCCCGGCACCGAAGGCCGCGCCCGCCGAGGCCAGGGCCGAGGCGCTGGCCGCGCTGGCCGAGGCCGCCGCCGCTGCCCCGGCGCCGGTCGCGGATCAGTCGCCCGACTGGCCGGAAGGCACGCCGATGAAGACCATGACCGTGCGCGAAGCCCTGCGCGAGGCCATGGAAGAAGAAATGACCCGCGACGACACCGTCTTCCTGATGGGCGAGGAAGTCGGCGAATACCAGGGCGCCTACAAGATCTCGCAGGGCCTGCTCGACAAGTTCGGCCCGCGCCGCGTCGTCGACACCCCGATCAGCGAGATCGGCTTCGCCGGCATCGGCACCGGCGCCGCCATGGCCGGCCTGCGCCCCATCGTCGAGTTCATGACCTTCAACTTCGCCATGCAGGCGATGGACCACATCATCAACTCGGCCGCGAAGACGCTCTACATGTCGGGTGGCCAGATGGGTGCGCCGATGGTGTTCCGCGGCCCGAACGGCGCCGCCGCCCGCGTCGCCGCCCAGCACAGCCAGGATTACGCCGCCTGGTTCGCGCAGATCCCCGGCCTGAAAGTCGTCATGCCCTATTCGGCCGCCGACGCGAAGGGCCTGCTGAAACAGGCGATCCGCGACCCGAACCCGGTCGTCTTCCTGGAAAACGAGATCCTCTACGGCCGCAGCTTCGAGGTGCCGGACCTCGAGGATTTCACCATCCCCTTCGGCAAGGCCAAGATCGTGCGCCCCGGCAAGCATGTGACCCTGGTCAGCTTCGGCATCGGCATGACCCATGCGCTGGACGCGGCCGAGAAACTGGCCGGCGAGGGCATCGAGGCCGAGGTCGTCGACCTGCGCACCCTGCGCCCGATCGACTATGCGACCGTGATCGCCTCGGTGCAAAAGACCAACCGCTGCGTGACGGTGGAAGAGGGCTTCCCGGTCTGCTCGATCGGCAACCACCTCTCGGCCTATATCATGGAAAACGCCTTCGATTATCTCGATGCCCCGGTGATCAACTGCACCGGCAAGGACGTGCCCATGCCCTATGCCGCGAATCTTGAAAAGCACGCGCTGATCACCTCGGACGAGGTGGTGGCGGCGGTCAAGAAAGTCACCTACCGTTAAGGAGCAAGCGAGATGCCGACAGAAATCCTGATGCCCGCGCTTTCTCCGACCATGGAGGAGGGCACGCTGGCCAAATGGCTGGTGAAGGAAGGCGACGCGGTCAAATCCGGCGACATCCTGGCCGAGATCGAAACCGACAAGGCCACGATGGAATTCGAGGCCGTGGACGAAGGCACGGTGGGCAAGATCCTGGTGGCCGAGGGCACGGCGGGCGTGAAGGTGAACACGCCCATCGCCGTGCTCTTGGACGAGGGCGAAAGCGCCTCCGACATCAGCTCGGCCCCGGCGCCGAAAGCCGAGGCAGCCGCACCCGCGAAAGCCGAAGCCGCCGCTCCTGCGGCAGCGGCGGCGGCCCCTGCCCCGGCGGCACCGAAGGCGGCCGATGGCAACCGGGTCTTCGCCTCGCCGCTGGCGCGGCGCATCGCGGCCGAAAAGGGCATCGACCTTGCCGGCGTGACGGGCTCGGGCCCGCATGGCCGCATCGTCAAGGCGGATGTCGAGGGCGCGAAGCCCGGCGCGGCGAAACCCGCTGCCGCCGCAGAGCCCCAGAAGGCCGCCGCCCCGGCAGCGGCAGCCCCGGCCGGTCTTTCGGCGGAAACCGTGCTCAAGATGTATGCCGACCGCGAGACCACCGAGGTGGCGCTGGACGGCATGCGCCGCACCATCGCCGCCCGCCTGACCGAGGCCAAGCAGACCATCCCGCATTTCTACCTGCGCCGCTCGGCCAAGCTGGACGAGCTGATGAAGTTCCGCGCCATGCTGAACAAGCAGCTGGAATCGCGGGGCGTGAAGCTGTCGGTGAACGACTTCATCATCAAGGCCTGCGCCCTGGCGCTGCAAGAGGTGCCGGATGCCAATGCCGTCTGGGCCGGCGACCGCATCCTGAAGCTGAAGCCCTCGGACGTGGCGGTCGCCGTGGCGGTCGAAGGCGGGCTCTTCACCCCGGTGCTGAAGGACGCCCAGCAAAAGACCCTGTCGGCGCTTTCCGCTGAAATGAAGGATCTGGCCAACCGCGCCAAGACCAAGAAGCTCGCCCCGCATGAATATCAGGGCGGCAGCTTCGCGATCTCGAATCTGGGCATGTTCGGCATCGAGAACTTCGACGCGGTGATCAACCCGCCCCACGGCGCGATCCTTGCCGTCGGCGCCGGCATCCAGACCCCGGTCGTGGAAAACGGCGAGGTGGTGATCCGCAACGTCATGTCGATGACCCTCTCGGTCGATCACCGGGTAATCGACGGCGCCCTCGGCGCCCAGCTTCTGGACGCCATCGTCAAGCACCTGGAAAACCCGATGGGCATGCTGGCCTGATTCCCGGCAAAACCAACGGACAAGGGGGCCTCGCGGCCCCCTTTCTCCGTTTTCCAAATACCCCGCGGGGGTCCGGGGGCGCGAAGCCCCCGGCCCGGCCTCATTCGCCGGCCGCCTCCCGCGCCGCATTCAGCCCGATCCGCCGCCGCAGCCAGCCGCCGATCCGCACCTGCCCGCCATGCACCACGGAGAACAGCGAGGGCACGAACAGCAGCGACAGCAGCGTCGACAGCAGCAGCCCCCCGATCACCGCGATGGCCATGGGCGAGCTGAACTCGGCCCCCTCGCCGGTGCCGATGGCCGAGGGCACCATGCCCGCGGTCATGGCGATGGTGGTCATCACGATGGGCCGGGCGCGCTTGTGCACCGCATCCAGGATCGCCGCCGGCTTTTCCGTGCCCTGATCCATGGAGCTGACCGCAAATTCCACCAGCATGATGGCGTTCTTGGTCACGATCCCCATCAGCATCAGGAATCCGATCACCACTGCCATGCTGATGGAATTGCCGGTCAGGAACAGCGCCAGGATCGCGCCGCCGATGGCCAGCGGCAGCGACATCAGGATCGAGACCGGGGTGACGAAATTGTGGAACAGCAGCACCAGCACGACATAGGTCAGCAGCACGCCCGAGATCATCGCCACGGTGAAGGCCTGAAACACCTCGGCCATGATCTCGGCATCGCCCGAAGGCTGGATCTGGGTCCCGGGCGGCAGCTCGACCTCCTGCTGCAAGGCCGTAACCTGCGCGTTGACCGGCCCCAGCAGTGCCCCGCCGGCCAGGTTCGCCGAAACCGTGGTGCGATAGCTCCGGTCATAGCGCCCGATCTCGGTCGCCCCGGCCGAGATCGAGACATCCGCCACCACCTCCAGCGGCAATTGCCCGGCCGTGCTCGGCACCCGCAGATTGCGCACCGTCATCAGGTCGCGCCGGGCGGCCTCGTCCAGCCGCACCATGATCGGGATCTGCTCGTCGCCGGTATTGAACTTGGCCAGGTTCGATTCCGTGTCGCCCAGCGTCGCCACCCGCAGCGTCGTCGCCAGCGCGCTGGCGGTGACGCCCAGCTGCGAGGCCACCTCGGGACGGGGATGGATCTGGATCTCGGGCCGCTGCAGGCTGGCCGAGGAACTCACCCCTTCCAGCTCCGGCAGGGTCTTCATCGCCGCCATCAGCCGCTCGGCCGCCTCGGCGGCGCCGTCCTCGCTGTCGCCCAAAACGGAAATGGACAGGTCGGCATTGCCCTCTTCGTTCTGGAAATTGATCCGCAGGTCGGGGATCTGCGCCAGGTCGTGCTTCAACTCGTCCTCGATGACGAAGCTCGACCGCTCGCGCTCCTCCTTGGGGCCGTAATTGACCATCAGCTCGGCCTTGGCCACGTCGTCCTCGCCGCCGTTGACGAAGACCGAGCGCACCTCGGGCACCGCCTTGATGCGCTGCGAAACCATCCGCGCCGCGGCTTCGGTTTCCGACACCGTGGCGCCGGGCGGAAGTTCGATGGTGATCTGGCTGCGGCCGACATCCGAGGCCGGGATGAACTCGGTCGGCAGCAGCGTGGCGGACCAGATCGAGCCGATGAAGACCCCCAGCCCCATCAGCAATGTCAGCCCGCGATGGCGCAGCGTCCAGCCCAGCACCGCCATCAGGCTGCGCAGCACCGGCCCGTCCCGCTCCTCGGCCAGGCGGGTGTTGTCGCGCAGGAAATAGGCGGCCAGCATCGGGGTGACCAGTCGCGCCACCAGCAGCGAGAACAGCACCGAGACCGCGACGGTCAGCCCGAACTGCTTGAAATACTGGCCTGGAATCCCGCCCATGAAACTGACCGGGGCAAAGACCGCGACGATCGAGAAGCTGATGGCGATGACGGTCAGGCCGATCTCGTTCGCGGCCTCCATGCTGGCCTGATAGGCGGGGACACCCATGTTGATGTGCCGCACGATGTTCTCGATCTCGACGATGGCGTCGTCGACCAGGATGCCGGTGACCAGGGTGATCGCCAGCAGGCTGATGCCGTTCAGCGTGAAGCCCAGCCAATGCATGACGAAGAAGGTCGGGATGATCGACAGGGGCAGCGCCACGGCGGCGATCAGCGTCGCCCGCCAGTTCCTCAGGAACAGGAACACCACGATCACCGCCAGCGCCGCACCCTCGTAGAGCGTCTCCATGGTCGAGTGATAGCTGCCCGATGTATAGGTCGTCGCGTCGTCGATCAGGGTGATCCGGGTGCCGGGATGGCGGGCCTCGATCTGGGCGATGCGGGCCTTGGCGCCGTCGCCGGCCTTCAGATCGGATTCGCCGCTGGCGCGGAACACGCCGAAAGCCACCACCGGCTGGCCGTCGAGCAGGGCGAACTTGCGCTCCTCGCTGGCGCCGTCGCTGACGCTGCCCAGCTGGTCCAGCCGCACCGTGCGGCCGCCCGCCTCTCCGCCGCCGATCAGGATCGGCGTCGCCGCCAGCCGCCCGACATCGCCGGCCGATCCCAGGGCGCGGATGGAATATTCGGTGCCGGCCAGATCGCCGCGCCCGCCGCCCAGGTCGATGTTCTTGGCCCGCAACTGCTCCGAGATCTCGGCCGCCGTCAGCCCGAAGGCCATGATGCGGTCGGGGTCCAGATCGACATTGATCTGCCGGTCGGCGCCGCCGATCCGGGTGATGCTGGCCACGCCCGGCACGGTGGACAGGTCGCGCGACACCACGTCGTCGACGAAATCCGACAGCTGCTCGATGCTCATGCCGGGGTTGCTGACCGCATAGGTCAGGATCGCCATGCCGCTGATGTCGATGCGCTGGACCAGCGGCTCGACGATCGACTCGGGCAGGTCGGCGCGGACATTGGCCACCGCGTCCTTGACATCGTTCACGGCACGGTCGGTATCGGTCTCCAGCTCGAACTCGACATAGATGCGGGCCGCGCTGTCGGTCGCGGACGAGGTGATGTGCCGCACGCCGGTGATCGAGGCGATGGAATCCTCGATGGGCTGGATCACCTGCCGGGTCAGCTCGCTGGGCGCGGCGCCCGGCTGGCCGACCACGACGCTGACCAGCGGCAGGTCGATATTCGGCATGGCGGTGACCGCCAGCCGGCTGAAGCTGTAGAACCCCATCAACAGCAGCACGAGGAAGACCGCGATCGGCGGCACCGGATGGCGGATGGACCAGGCCGAGAAGTTCATGGCGCGGCCTGCACCTGATCGCCGCTGCGGAAGAAGGCGCCGGCGCGCGCCACCACTTGCTCGCCCGGCGCCAGGCCCTCCAGAATCTCGCGCCGACCCTGCCAGATCAGCCCGGCCTTCACCGGGCGGGTCTCGATCCGGCCGGCCGTGACCACCTGCACGCGCTCGCCCTGGTCATCGGCCAGGATCGCCGAACTGGGCACGGTCAGCGCCTCGCGCCGGTCGGTGATGACCCAGCCGCTGGCAAAAAGCCCGGTGCGCAGCCGCGGATCGGGGTCCAGTGCGATCCGCGCCGAACCCAGCCGCGTCACCGGGTCGACCGCCGCCGGCGCCAACCGCAGCCTGCCGCGGACCTCGCCCAGCCCGGCCACGCGGATCTCGGCCGGGTCTCCGGCGGTCAGCTGCGACAGCGCCGTCTCGATCACATCGGCCGCAAGCTCGATCTCGCCGCCGGCGATCAGGGTGAACAGCGGCTCGCCGCCGCTGCCCGAGATCGCGCCCAGCCGCGCGGTGCGCGCCACCACCACGCCATCGACCGGCGCGGTGATGCGGGCATGGCCCAGGTTCAGCCGCGCGATGCGGCGGCTCGCGCCGGCCTGGGCCAGCTGCGCCCGCGCCACGCCCAGCCCGTCCGACGCCGAAGCCGCAGCCGCCCGCGCCGAGGCCTCGGCGGCAATTGCCTGGTCCAGCACCGCCTGGCTGGCATTGCCGCTTTGCCGCAGGCTGCGGGTGCGGGCCAGTGCTGCCGTGGCTTCGGTCAGCGTCGCCTCGGCGCTGGCGATCTGGCTTTCGGCCTGGCTGATCCCGGCCTCGGAACGTTGGTATTCCGCCTCGGCCTGGGCCAGCTGCGCCGACAGCGCCTCGTCCGCCAGCCGGGCCAGCACCGCGCCGGCTTTCACGCGGTCGCCGACCTCGGCCTCGATGCCGGTGATCTCGTAGCCCGCGACATGGGCATGGACCTGCACCTCTTGCCGCGCGATCAGCGAGCCCGAGACCGGCACCCGCGCCTCGATCGGCGTCCTCTCGGCCCGCGCCAGCGTCACCACGGGCAGTTCGGACTGTTCGACCGCGCCGGCCGTTTCGGCCATGGCCGTCAGTGCCGGTCCCGACAGGGACAGGGCAAGGGCCAGCATCGCGGCCCGGGTGATCCGGCAGGCTGCGGTCATCGTCCCCTCCAAACCAATCTCCGGCGCAACATAATGGTGCCCGCCGCCAGCAACAATGCCGGCCGCGGATCAGAAGGAAACGCTGACGCCGGGCAAGCTCAATTCGCCGATCAGGTCGCGCAGTTCCTGCCGGGCGGCGATGTTGGACATGTTGAGCTGTTCCGTGCCGATGTCCTTGAGATCCAGCAGCGTCAATCCGCGCGGAAACAGCTCGCGGAAGATCACCCGCTCGGAGAAGCCCGGCGCGACACGGAAGCCGATGCGCTTGGACAGCGTCGCCAGCGCGCCGCCGACCTTGCGCTTGTTGTGCATCGCCTGGGTGCCCAGCCGGTTGCGCAGCACCAGCCAGTCGATCGGTCCCGCCCCCGCCTCGCCGCGCAGCTGGCGGGCGGACCAGACCATCTCGGCATAGATCGACGGGCCCAGGATCCGGCCCTCGGGCGAAAGCCGCGCCAGCAGGTCGAAATCGACGAAACTGTCGTTCATCGGCGTGATCAGCGTATCGGCCAGCGTATGCGCCATCTGGCTAAGCCGGGTGTGCGAGCCGGGGCAGTCCAGCAGGATGAAATCGCATTCCGCCTCCAGCGCCGCCACCGCCTGGGACAGCGGATCGCTGTCCGCCTCGGGCTCGGGCGCCAGGTGGCCCAGGATCGGCGTGGGCAGGTCCAGTCCTTCGCGTTGGGCGAAATGCACGCGGTTCTCAAGATAGCGTCCGAAGCTGCGCTGGCGCAGGTCCAGGTCCAGCGCCCCGACCCGATGGCCCATGCGCGCCAGCGCGGTGGCCACATGCATCGAGGTCGTGGACTTTCCCGAACCGCCCTTCTCGTTTCCGACAACGATGATATGCGCCACGAATCCCCCGGAAATGCCCGCCACCTCGCGCCGGACCATAGGCCGCGCCCGGCGCGATGAAAAGCGCCGCATCGGCGCGAATCGCCGCCGCGGCGGCGTTTTCCGCGCGGCGCACTGCCGTTGCAAGCCTTGGGGCCGTCGCGCAACCTTCTGTTCCGGCTTCATTCTTTCATCACGACACAACAGGTCGAGATTTATCTTGAAAAATACGACCGACTATGTCGTCATATGTCTGCCGGACCAAACCGGCAGGTCAGCCAAGGGAAGGAGCCAAAGATGACCTATCGGCACCATCTGTCGGCCTTTGCCGATCGCGCGCTGCGGGCCGCCATGCCCGCCCCGCCCCGTTATGCGGTCAGCCTGATCGACCGCCGCACGGGCAAGCCGCATCGGATCTCGGAGATTCCGCTGCGGCTGATCACCTGCGAACCGTTCAGGACCGCCCGGGACCTGATGCGCGACCGCGACCCCGCGCTTTGGGGCACCGCCATCCACCGCCTCGACAGGAAAGGAGCCCTGCAATGATCCGCGCCGCTTTCCGCACGCCCGCCCGCCCCTATGCGACCATCGCGCTTTCGGCCTATCAAAGCGTGCAGGGGCCGGTGCTGCGCCAATATCGCGACGGCCGGGTGATGATCGACACCGGCAACGGGCCGCTGACCGGCCTGCCGCTGAACCGGCCGACGCGGACGCCGGGCTGGATGCCGATCCTGGGCCCGGCCTTCTGATCGGGCCTTCTGATCGGGGCTTATGATCGGGCATGCCGGCGGTGATCGCCTTCCGCCGGGGATCGCCCACCATCCCCCGGAACGAAAAACGCCGCCCGAAAGGGCGGCGTTTGCAGATCCGGGCGCAGCGGGCTCAGAAGCCCAGGCCGGCATATTTGCTCTTGAACTTCGACACCCGGCCGCCGGTGTCCATCAGCTTGGCCGAGCCGCCGGTCCATGCCGGGTGCACGCTGGGATCGATGTCCAGCGACATGGTGTCGCCTTCCTTGCCCCAGGTCGAACGCACCTGATAGGTGGTGCCGTCGGTCATCTTCACGGTGATGAAGTGATAGTCGGGATGAATCTCTGCTTTCATGGCGCGTCTCCTCAGGCCTGGGCTTCGGCTTTGGGCTTGTAGTTGCTGACCTCGGCGATGCGGGCCGATTTGCCGCGGCGATCGCGCAGGTAGTACAGCTTGGCGCGGCGGACACGGCCACGGCGCACCACGGTGATCGAGTCGATATTGGTCGAGTAGAGCGGGAAGACGCGCTCGACGCCCTCGCCGAACGAGATCTTGCGCACGGTGAACGAGGCGCCGATGCCGCCGCCCTTGCGCGAGATGACCACGCCTTCGTACATCTGCACGCGGGTGCGGGTGCCTTCGGTCACCTTGTAGCCGACGCGCACGGTGTCGCCGGCCTTGAAATCGGGGATTTCCTTGCCGAGCGCGGCGATTTGCTCGGCTTCGATCTGGGCGATCAGGTTCATCGCTTTGTTCCTTCGGTTACTCGCGGTAGCCCCGCGATTGGTCTGATGCGCCCGAGAGCTGTCGGTCCTTTGCCGGGTCCATACGAGTTTCCTCATATGCCCGCCACAGGTCGGGGCGGCGTTCCTTGGTCAGCCTTTCGGCCATGTCGCGCCGCCAACTGGCAATAGCCGCGTGATTGCCGGACAGA
>NZ_JBHRXE010000006.1:83426-137424 GCF_042648325.1 Paracoccus simplex
CGTGTACTGCGGATGTTCCAGCAGGCCGCCCTGGTCCGGGGAAAAGGATTCCTCGGCCAGAGATTCCTGATTCCCCAGCACGCGCGGTATAAGGCGAACCGTCGCGTCGATCAAGACCTGAGCGGCCAGTTCGCCGCCGGTCAGGACGTAATCGCCGATGCTGATCTCCTCGACGCCATGGGCGTCCAGCACGCGCTGGTCCACGCCCTCGAACCGGCCGCAGATCAGCGTCATGCCGGGACCGTTGGCCAGTTGCCGCGCCCGGGCCTGGGTGAAGGGCTTGCCGCGCGGCGACAGGTAGATGGCCGGCAGGTCGCCGCCCGCCTCGCGCAGCGCCGCGTCCATCACGTCGGGGCGGATCACCATGCCGGCGCCGCCGCCCGCCGGCGTGTCGTCGACATTGCGGTGCCGGCCGATGCCGAAGGGCCGCAGGTCGATGCTGCGCAGGTTCCACAGCCCTTCGGCCAGCGCCCGCCCGGTCAAGGAAAGCCCCAGAACCCCCGGGAAAGCCTCGGGAAACAGGGTGACGACCTGCGCTGTCCACGCGCCTTTGACCCGAGGCTCGGCCATCAGGTCCCGCGGCTGCAGGCTGGCGCTGATGGTAAGCCGGCCATGGGATTTCGCCGCGTGGGATTTCGGCGGCGTGCTCATGCGTCGCGGCGCAGCAGGAAATTGCCGGCCACCACCAGCAGCGCCCCCAGGATGGCGGTGCCGACCGGCGCGGCGGGCGGCAGCGTCATCGGCGCGAACAGCGTGCCCAGATACCAGGCGCCCATGCAGAGCGCGCCGCAGATCAGGATGGCCTGCGCCATCAGCCGCGGGCTGGGCGACAGCGCCTGCCCGGCCAGCAGCGGAATGATCCCGGCCAGCATGACCGGCGCGAAGACATAGGCGTTCGGGTTCTCGCTGCCCGAGAGACCCTGCATCAGCGGGCCGGCGAGCATGAGAAGAAAACCGATGGAGAACAATGCAATGCGCGTCATTCCTGTTCCTCTTCCGGCGGGTCGGCGATGATGCGCCCGGCAGCAATGTCCACCGTCGGCACGAAGGCGCGGGTGAAGGGCAGCAACACTGTCTGGCGGCCCGTTCCGAAGATCTCGAGAATGTCGCCCGCGCCATGGTCGTAGATGGCCCGGACCTTGCCGATCAGCTTGCCGCCGGTGTCGTAGACGGAAAGCCCGATCAGGTCGGTGTGATAGAATTCGTCATCCGGCAGCGCCGGCAGCCGGTCGCGGTCGGCCCAAAGCGTCACGCCCTTCAGCGCCTCGGCCTGTTCGCGCGTCTCGACGCCCGAGAGCCGGGCCCCGAGTCCCCCGGTCACCGGCCGGCTCAGCCGGACCGTGAAGAAGCGCTTTCCATCCTCGGACCAGAGCGGACCATAGGCAGCAATATCAGAAGGTTCCGAGGTGAAGCTCTTGAGCCTCACCTCGCCCCGGACGCCGAAGGCGCCCGCGATCGCGCCGACACAGATCCGCTCGGCCATGCCGGATTATTCCGAAGCGGCTTCTTCGGCCGGGGCGTTGGCGGCGGCCTCGCGGGCGGCGCGCTTCTCGGCCCGCTCTTTCGCGGCCTTGCCCGGCTCGCCCTTTTTCAGGTTCTTGCGCTCGGCTTTCTCTTTCACGCCGGCGGCTTCCAGGAAGCGGGCGACGCGGTCGGTCGGCTGCGCGCCCTGGCCCAGCCAGTACTGGACGCGCTCCAGATCCATCTTGATGCGCTCTTCCGAATCCTTGGGCAGCAGCGGGTTGTAGACACCCAGCTTCTCGAGGAAGCGGCCGTCGCGCGGCATGCGCGAGTCCGAGGCGACGATGGCGTAATGGGGGCGTTTCTTCGAGCCACCACGGGCCAGGCGGATTTTCATTGCCATTGCGATTTCTCCTTTGGAATGGCGGGTTTGGCGGATGCGCGGCAACGCATCCTAGACGTGGTACCGTTCGTGATGCCGGATCACTTCGGCGATCACGAAATTCAGGAATTTGCGCGCGAATTCCGGGTCGAGATCGGCCTCGCGCGCGAGGCGTTCCAGCCGCTCGATCTGGCTTGCCTCGCGGGCGGGATCGGACGGAGGAAGGTCGTGTTCGGCCTTGAGGCGGCCGACGTTCTGGGTGTGCTTGAAGCGCTCGGCCAGCGTATAGACCAGGATCGCGTCCAGACGGTCGATGCTGGCGCGATGCTCTTTCAACAGAGCGGCGGCGCGGGCGGCGTCATTGGTCACGCGGAAATCTCCAAGACGTTGATTTCGTTCAGGGCGGCTGTCCACCGCCCGTACACCGGGCGTACACCGCGGATGCAGCGCCCGTCGCTCATGCGAAGGCCTCCGCCGGGTGGCGCCAGACGGCGCAGGGTTCGGTGCCGGGATGCGCGGCCGCGGTATCGCGCTGCGCGCCCAGCCGCCGGGCCAGCGCGGCCGAGCGGTCGTTGGCGGGCAGGATATAGCTGACGGCGGTCGTCCAGCCGAGCCGGCGCGCCGCGAAGTCGCGGGCGGCCAGCGCCGCCTCATGCGCGATGCCCCTGCCCTCGGCACCGGCATCCCACAGCGTCCAGCCGATCTCGGGCTCGGGCCAGCCGTCGGGAAACCAGGGCCCGACCCCGCCCAGCGCGGCGCCGCTTGCGCGGTCGGTCACGGTGAACAGCCCGTAGCCGCGCAGCACCCAATGGCCGACGATATGGCCGAAGGCGCGCCAAGCGAGGCCCGGCGCCAGCAGCGGCCCGCCGACCCAGGCCGAGCGTTCGCTTGCCGCAAAGTCACGCCAGACCGGCCAGTCGCCGGCCTGCGGGGCACGCAGGACCAGGCGTTCGGTCGTCAGCACGGGCGTGTCGGAGAGCGTGACCACTTATTTCTTCCCAAACAGCCCCGAGAGCCCGCCGGGCAGGTTCAGCTTGCCCAGATCGCCGCCCAACCCCTTGGGATCCTGCAGCATCTTCGTCGCCTCGGCCATCTTCTCGGGATCGACATTGGCCATGTCGGGCAGCCCGCCGCCCTTGCCGGTCATGGCGCGCATGGCCTGTTTCAGCATCCCGCCCTTGCCCATCTTGCCGAGCTTCTTCATCGTGTCGGCCATCTGCTTCTGCATCTTCAGCAGCTTGTTCAGTTCCGACACTTCCATGCCGGCACCGGCGGCGATGCGCTTCTTGCGGCTGGCCTGCAGCAGGTCCGGGTTGGCGCGTTCCTTCTTGGTCATCGAGTTGATCAGTGCGATCTGGCGCTTGATCGCCTTGTCGTCGAAGCCGGCGGCCTCGGCCTGCTTGGCCATCTTGCCCATGCCGGGCATCATGCCCATGATGGACTGCATGCCCCCCATCTTCATCATCTGTTCGAGCTGGCCTTTCAGGTCGTTCATGTTGAACAGACCCTTCTGGAAGCGCTTCATCATGCGCTCGGCCTGCTCGACCTCCAGCACCTCCTGCGCCTTCTCGACCAGCGCGACGATGTCGCCCATGCCGAGGATGCGGCCGGCGACGCGCTGCGCGTCGAAGGCTTCCAGCGCGTCCATCTTTTCGCCAAGGCCGACGAAGCGGATCGGCTTGCCGGTCACGGCGCGCATCGACAGCGCCGCACCGCCGCGGCCGTCGCCGTCCATCCGGGTCAGCACCACGCCCGAGATGCCGACCTTGCCGTCGAATTCGGTGGCGACGTTCACCGCGTCCTGGCCGGTCAGCCCGTCGACGACCAGCAGCGTCTCGCGCGGGTTGGCCACGTCGCGGACCGCCTGCACCTCGTCCATCAGCACTTCGTCGATATGCAGCCGGCCGGCGGTGTCGAGCATGTAGACGTCATAGCCGCCCAGCGTCGCCTGCTGCTTGGCGCGTTTCGCGATCTGCACCGCGTTCTCGCCCGGGACGATCGGCAGGGTATCGACGCCGATCTGCTGGCCCAGGATCGCCAGCTGCTCCATGGCGGCGGGGCGGTTGGTGTCCAGCGAGGCCAGCAGCACCCGCTTCTTCTCGCGGTCCTTGAGGCGCTTGGCCAGCTTGGCCGTGGTGGTGGTCTTGCCCGAGCCCTGCAGGCCGACCATCAGGATCGGCGCCGGCGGGTTGTCGATGCGCAGCGCGTCGGGCTCGCCCTCGCCCTGCAGCACCTTGATCAGCTCGTCATGGACGATCTTGACCACTTGCTGGCCGGGGGTGATCGACTTGGTGACGGCGCTGCCGGTGGCCTTGGCGGTGACGGATTTCACGAAGCTGCGCGCGACCGGCAGCGAGACGTCGGCCTCCAGCAGCGCGACGCGCACCTCGCGCATGGCGGCGGCGACATCCTCCTCGGACAGGGCACCCTGCTTGGTCAGCCGGTCGAAGACGCCGCCAAGGCGGTCGGACAGGTTTTCAAACATCGGCGGCCCTCCAATGGTTGCCGTTGCCCGCAAGGGGCGCGAATAAACAGTGACGCCCCCGTGGGCGCAACGCGCTGACGGGGGGCGATCCCCGGCATGCGGGGACCGGAAGGCCAGACCTTCCGGGGAATCCCGGCGTGGATAGGCGCAATGGCCCGCGAAGTCAAGCGCGGGCCGCATGACCCTGCCCCCTCAACCTGCCCCGTCGACCCTGCCCCGTTGACCCTGCGCCGGCTTTGGTGAAAACCTCGGCCCCCGGAGGACCGCACCATGACCCATCCCATCAGCCGCTTCCCCGTGCCCTCGCTGGACGAGATGCCCGAGGATATCGCCGCCCGCATCCGCAAGGTGGCCGAGAAATCCGGCTTCGTGCCGAACGTCTTCCTGGCCCTGGCGCATCGCCCGGACGAATTCCGCGCCTTCTTCGCCTATCACGACGCGCTGATGGAACGCGAGTCGGGCCTGAGCAAGGCCGAGCGCGAGCTGATCGTGGTCGCCACCTCGGGGCTGAACCAGTGCCAATATTGCGTGGTGGCGCATGGCGCCATCCTGCGCATCCGGGCCAAGAACGCGCTGATCGCCGACCAGGTGGCGGTGAACTGGCGCAAGGCGGACCTGACGCCCCGCGAACGCGCCATGCTGGCCTATGCCGAGAAGGTGGCGCTGCGGGCGCAGGACATCGAGGCCGGCGACCATGCCGCCCTGGTCGAGGCCGGCTTCACCCGGGACGAGATCTGGGACATCGGCGCCATCGCCGCCTTTTTCGGCATGTCGAACCGGCTGGTGAATGCCGGCGACATCCGGCCGAATGACGAGTTCTACATGCTCGGGCGCGGCTGATGGCCGAGCTTTCGGCCGCGGTGCCGCAGATGCGGCGCGAGACGCTGCAGGGCCATGCGGCGATGCTGCTGTTCTCGGCCGCGATCGCCGGCTCCTTCTCGCTCGGGGCGCGGGCGGCGAACCTGATCGACCCGGCGGCGATCTCGGCGGCGCGCTTCGCCATCGCCGCGGGCGTGGTCGGCGGCGTCGCGCTGGCCGGGCCCGGCATCCCGCGCGCGGCCTTTCGCGCCCCCTGGCGCTACCTGCTGCTGGGCGGGCTTTTCGCCGCCTATTTCGTGCTGATGTTCGAGGGGCTGAAGACCGCGCTGCCGGTCTCGGCCGCGGCGGTGTTCACGCTGACGCCGCTGATGGCGGCGGGCTTCGGCTGGCTCTTGATGCGGCAGCGCATGACCGGGCGCATCGCCCTGGCGCTGGCGCTGGGGGCGGCGGGCTCGCTTTGGGTGATCTTCGGCGGCGACGCGGCGGCGCTGCTGCGGCTGGAATTCGGCCGCGGCGAGGCGATCTACCTGGTCGGCTGCGCGGCGCATGCGCTCTATACGCCGATGGTGCGGCGGCTGAACCGGGGCGAGACGCCGATCGCCTCGACCCTCGCCACGCTCTGCGCCGGCGGGCTGATCCTGCTGGTCTGGGGCGGGCGGGCGATCCTGCAGACGGATTGGGCGCATCTGCCGGCCATCGTCTGGGTGACGCTGTTTTACGTGGCGATCTTCGCCAGCGCGCTGACCACGGCGCTGGTGCAATTCGCCACCATGCGCCTGCCCTCGTCCAAGGTGATGGCCTATACCTATCTGACCCCGGCCTGGGTCATCCTGCTGGAAGCCGTCCTGACCCGGGGCCTGCCGCCGCTGGCGGTGCTGCCCGGGGTGCTGGCGACCGTCGCCGCGCTGATTCTGCTGCTGAAGGACTGACGGCGCGGCCGCGTTTCGGGCATTTGGACAGCGAAGAAACCGGCGGCGCGGCCGCTTCTTCGGTGCTCAATGCCCCTGCGGCCGGGCCACCGGCTCAGGCGGCGGCTTCCTCGGGCTCGACCAGGGCCACGATGTCCATCATGATCCGGTTGAGCTCGAAATCCTTGGGCGTATAGACCCGCGCCACGCCCATCTTCAGCAGCCGGGCCGCGTCCTCGTCGGGGATGATGCCGCCGACCACCACCGGGACATGCGTCAGGCCGGCGGCGCGCATGCGCTCCATCAGCTCCTCGATCAGCGGCAGGTGGCTGCCCGACAGGATCGACAGGCCGACGACATGGGCATTGTCCTCGGCGGCGCGGGCGACGATCTGCTCGGGGGTCAGGCGGATGCCCTCATAGGTGATGTCCATGCCGCAGTCGCGGGCGCGGAAGGCGATCTGCTCGGCGCCGTTGGAATGGCCGTCGAGGCCGGGCTTGCCGACCAGGAATTTCAGCCGCCGGCCCAGGCGCCGGCTGACGGCGTCCACCGCCTCGCGGATCGGCTCCAGCCCCTCGGTGCGGTTGGACGGGCTGGCCGAGACGCCGGTCGGGCCGCGATATTCGCCATGCACCTGGCGCATCACCGCCGCCCATTCGCCGGTGGTCGCCCCCGCCTTGGCGGCGGCGATGGAGAACGGCATCACGTTCCGGCCGCTCTGCGCGGCATCGCGCAGCGCGGTGAGGGCGGCCTGGACGGCCGCCTCGTCGCGCGCCTGCCGCCAGGCCTCCAGCCGGGCGATCTGGTCCTGCTCGACCGCCGGATCGACCACCATGATGCCGCCGTCGCCGGCGGTCAGCGGCGAGGGCTCGCCCTGCTGCCAGCGGTTCACGCCGACCACGACCGTCTCGTTCGCCTCGATGCGATTCAGCCGTTCGGCATTGGATTCGACCAGCCGCGACTTCATGTATTCGATGGCGGCAATGGCGCCGCCCATCTCGTCCAGCGTCGCCAGTTCGGCGCGGGCGCCGGCCTTGAGTTCCTCGACCTTGGCGGCGATGGCCGGATTGCCGTCGAACAGGTCGCCGTATTCCAGGAGGTCGGTCTCATAGGCGACGATCTGCTGCATGCGCAGCGACCATTGCTGGTCCCAGGGACGCGGCAGGCCCAGCGCCTCGTTCCAGGCCGGAAGCTGGACCGCGCGGGCGCGGGCATTCTTCGACAGCGTCACCGCCAGCATCTCGAGCAGGATGCGGTAGACGTTGTTTTCCGGCTGCTGCTCGGTCAGGCCGAGGCTGTTCACCTGCACGCCGTAGCGGAAGCGGCGGTATTTCTCCTCCTCGATGCCGTAGCGTTCGCGGCAGATCTCGTCCCAAAGCTCGGTGAAGGCGCGCATCTTGCACAGCTCGGTCACGAAGCGGATGCCGGCGTTCACGAAGAAGGAAATCCGGCCGACCATGGCTGGAAAATCCCTGGCCTCGACCTTGCCCCTGAGGTCGTCGAGCACGGCGATGCCGGTCGCCAGCGCATAGGCCAGCTCCTGCTCGGGCGTGGCGCCGGCCTCTTGCAGGTGATAGGAACAGACGTTCATCGGGTTCCATTTCGGCAGGTTCTTTGCCGTATAGGCCGCGACGTCGGTGATCATCTTCAGCGAGGGTTTCGGCGGGCAGATATAGGTGCCGCGCGACAGGTATTCCTTGATGATGTCGTTCTGCACCGTGCCCTGCAGCCTGGTGATGTCGGCGCCCTGCTCCTCGGCCACAGCGATGTAAAGCGACAGGAGCCAGGGCGCCGTCGCGTTGATGGTCATCGAGGTGTTCATCTGCTCGAGCGGGATCTGGTCGAACAGCGCCCGCATGTCGCCCAGGTGGCTGATCGGCACGCCGACCTTGCCGACCTCGCCCCGGGCCAGAACGTGATCGCTGTCATAGCCGGTCTGGGTCGGCAGGTCGAAGGCCACCGAGAGGCCGGTCTGCCCCTTGGCGAGGTTGCCCCGATAAAGCGCGTTGGATTTCTCGGCGGTCGAATGGCCGGCATAGGTGCGGAAGAGCCAGGGTTTGTCTTTCTCGGCCACGGAGTCGATCCTCGCAAGATTATTACGACGGTGCCAGCGATAGCGTAACAATGCTGCGCCGTCAATTCGCTGCGATGCAGAGAGGCGATGCGATGCGGGATGCGGATGGCGGACCGTTGCGGTCCGGCCCCCGACATGCGCCCGGAGGATGGGTTGCGATCCCGGTCCGGCTTCCCCTTCCTCGGGCGATCATCGGCAAGGCTCGCGGCCCGATCCCGGCGCTCTCCGCCTGCGGTTCGGCGGCGACCGCGCCTGCCGGTTGCGGGCCCCGGCCTTGGAAGAAGCTCTCCGACATGGCCGGTGCATGTCCCATGCGTCCGCAAGTCAATGGCTTGGCGATACCGTGGCGATGCTGGACGGGCGGTGTCCGCCGAGGGTGGAGAGGTCGGGCCTTGCAGCCCCGATCCTGCGCGGCGGACACCGCCCGCGGCCCAAGGGGCGTCGCGCCATGGCGGTCGGGACCATCGCCGTCGGCGCAGGGCGCCGCGGTGTGAGCGGCATGCATCGGCCGGGATGCGGCCCGCGGCTGACGGCGAGCACGATCAGTAGAAATGAAGCCGGCCGGAAGCGGAAAGCTGGCCACGGATGCTGATTCCGTAGAGCCGCGACAGGTTGGCTTCCGTCATCGTGTCGATCACCGCGCCGCAGGCCAGCGCGCCCTCGCGGCCGACCAGCAGAACCTGATCCGCGACGGCCGCGGCATGGTCGGGGTCGTGACTGGACAGGATAATGCTCCGCCCCGCCTCGGCAAGCTGCCGGATCGCCTGCGCAACCTGGCGGCGGTTGGCGAAATCGAGGCTTGCCGTCGGCTCGTCCATCACCAGCGCCGCCGCATCCTGCGCCAGCGCCCGGGCGATCAGCACCAGCTGGCGCTGGCCGCCGGAAAGCCGGGCGATCTCGGCCGGGGCGAGATCGGCGATGCCGAGGCGGTCGAGCGCGGCCATCGCGCGGGCGGTCTCGGGCCGGCCGGGGCGCGCGAAGGGCCCCAGCCGCGCCGCCGCCCCCATCAGCACGATGTCCAGCGCCGTGAAGGCGAAGGGACTGGCCAGCGCCTGCGGCACATGCGCCAGCCGTGCCGCGATCTGGGGCCGGGACAGCCGCGCAAGCGGCGCGCCGTCCAGCGTCACCTCGCCGGCGACCGGCGGGATCAGCCCCAGCAGCGTGCGGAACAGCGTGGTCTTGCCGGCGCCGTTCGGACCCAGCACGCAAAGCACCTGGCCCGCCGGCAGCCGGAAATCCAGGCCACGGATCAGCGCCTTGCCGCCATGGCCGACAGCCAGGTCGCGGGCGGTCAGAAGCGAGGTCATTCGCTCCATCCCCGCGAACCGCGCATCAACAGGCCGACGAAGACCGGCGCGCCCAGCACGGCCGTCAGGATGCCCAGCGGCACTTCGATGCTGGCGATGCTGCGGGCGGCGGTGTCGACCAGCACCATGAAGCCCGCGCCGATCAGCATCGAGGCCGGCAGCAGCCGGTCGAAGCGCGGCCCGGTCAGCAGCCGCGCCATATGCGGCACCATCAGCCCGATCCAGCCGATCACCCCCGCCATAGAGACGGCGGCCGCGGTCATCAGCGTGGCGCAGGCGACCACCATCAGCCGCAGCGGCCTTGCATCGACGCCCATGGCCAGCGCCTCGTCCTCGCCCATGGCGAGGATGCCGATGCGCCAGCGCAGCGCCAGCAGCGGCGCAAGCCCGACCAGCACCGCCGGCAGCGCCAGAACGACATCGACACGCTTGATCCCCGCAAGGCTGCCCATCAGCCAGAAGGTGATCGCCGGCAATTGCTCTTCGGGATCGGCCAGCAGCTTGACCAGTGAGATGCCTGCCCCGGCCAGCGCGCCGATGGCGATGCCGCACAGCACCATGACCAGCACCTGCCCGGTGCCGCGCAGGGCAAGGCTCAGGCCCAGCACCAGCGCCACGGTCAGCAGGCCGGTGCCGAAGCCCAGCAGTTGAATGGCGATGACCGGCAGTCCCAGCAGGATGCCCAGCACCGCGCCAAAGCCCGCCCCGGCCGAGACGCCCAGGATATCGGGCGACACCAGCGGGTTGCGGAACACCGTCTGATAGGCCGCCCCGGCCGAGGCCAGCACCGCGCCCAGCAGCGCGGCGGCCAGCACGCGCGGCAGACGGATGTTGAGCAGCACCGTAACCGCCTGCGGATCGCTGCGCTCACCCAGCAGGATCGCGACGATCTGGCCGGGCGACAGGCCATAGGGACCGGTCGCCACCGCCAGCAGCAGCGCCGCGACCACCCCCGGCAGCAGCAGCAGGGACAGGCGGCGATCACTCACCCAGCAGGGCCGAGACGGTGGCGTCGTCCGGACGTGGACCATAGAACAACTCGTGGAAATCCGCGATCTGCCGGTGCAGGTCGCCCTTGGCCGCCTGCGGGTAAAGCTTGTGCGACAGCCAGATCACCCCGGCCAGCCGATTGACCGAAGGCGGGGCGTCGATGAAGCCGAAAGGTGCCGAAGGCGCCAGATAGACCTGGCGATTGGCGACCGCCGGGATGCCCTGCCATTCCGGCATGCTGCCGACCTTGGCGGCGAAATCCGGGTCCACGGTGATGATGACATCGGGTGCCCAGGCCTGCACCTGCTCGGGCGAGACATTGGCCAGCCCGTCCCCCGCCGCATCGACCACGTTCCGCGCCCCCACGCGGGCGATGATCTCGGCATTGATCGAGGCGCGGCCGGCGGTCTCGGTCCCCTCGGGGCCGCGGGCCAGATAGACGCCGGGCCGGGCCGCTTCGGGAATATCGGCCAGCATGGCGTCCAGATCGGCCAGTGTCGTTTCGGCATAGCCCGCCAGCGTCTCGCCGCGTTCCGGCACGCCCAGCGCCTCGGCCATCTGCCGGACCGCCTGCGGCATGGCGGCAAAGCTGCCATCGACCAGCACATAGGGCACGCCGGCCTGATCCTGCACCCGCCGGGCCAGATCGGCAAAGGTGGCGTTGACGCTGCCGTAATCCACGATCAGCTCGGGTTTGGCCGACAGCAGCACCTCGAGATTCAGCGTGTCGCCCCTGCCGGTCAGGCGGCCCAGCACCGGCAGTTCCGCAAGCCCGGCACGCAGGAAAGGCCGGTCTTGCGGTTTCAGCGGCCGCACCCAGCCGACCATCGCCTGCGGCTTCAGCGCGTAAAGCAGCACCGCCGCCGGCGGGCCGGCGGCAAAGACCCGCTGGGCATGGCCGGGGATCTGCACCGCGCGCCCGGTGGCGTCGGTGAATGCCCTGCCATCCCGCGCCAGCGCCGGGCCGGCGGCGACCAGCGCCAGCAGCAGGCCGGCAAGATGCCGGCGGGTCAGATGAATCATGTCATGGCTCCGAATGCGGCCTTGATGTCGATAAGCGGCGTGCCGTCCAGACAATCCAGCCCGCGCACGGTCAGCACCGGCCCGTCGACCGCCAGCAGCCGCACGACCGAGGAGGCGACCGGATTGGGCCGCACCGGCGAACGCAGGGCAAAGGTTCCGGTGGCGCTGTCGCCGAATTTCGGGTTCTGCAGCACCAGGTCGCGCCGGGCATGATCCATCCAGTACAGGATCTGCAGATTCTCATGCGCCCCGACCCCGGCCAGCGCCGCGTCCCAGGGGCCGAAGACTTCGATATGGCAATCGGGGCCGGTCTCGGCATCGCCGCGATGCGGGCAATCACTGCGCCGGTGCCAGGGGGTGCGGATGCGGCCGATGAACCAAAGTCCGGCGTCGAAACCCGTCGGCGTGGTCACGGCCCGTTCATGTGGCCTCAGCGCATCCGCGGATCGTGTCATTCCGCGACGCCGACCATCACGTCCGAGGCCTTGATGACGGCCGAAGCGCGGCTGCCGACCTTGAGCCCCAGTTCCTTGACCGCATCATTGGTGATCGAGGCGGTGACGGTGCTGCCGCCCAAGTCGATGCGGACATGGCTGGTCACGGCGCCGGTCACGATCTCGGTCACGGTGCCGGGCAGGACGTTTCTTGCGCTGAGCTTCATGGGGTGTTCCTTTACCGTAGGGTTGAAAATCAGCCGACCTTAGCAAGGCAGGCCTGCCGCAGCCATGCGACAATCGCATCTTCCTCTGCCGGCAGCGGCTGGGCCCTGCCCTCGGTAAAGGCCAGGAAGGCCTCGCGCCATTGCGGCGCCACGCCGACCAGCACCGGCAGGCCCCGTGCGCAGGCCTCGCCGATGGCATGGACAAGGCCGCGGCCCGCCGCCTCCTGCTTGCCGAACTTGTTCACCACCAGCGCCTGCGCGCCGGGCAGGCGGCTTTCGACGACGGCGACCGCCGCCTCCAACGCCTCGGGGTCCAGCCGGCAGCCGGGCATCTCGGGCGGCAGGTCGGCGCTGATGCCGCGCCGCTCGCCATCGGGCAAAAGCGCCAGCACGATGTCGCAATGGCCGCGCGGCATGTCCGGGTCGACCGGCTGCACGGTGCCGGCCAGCGCGATGCCCAGCGCCGTCGCGCGCCCGGCCGCGGCGCTCAGCGCGCTGTCGGTGCCGAATTCCTCGTCCGAGCAGACATAGCGGATGTCCATGGTGGTCCCCCTTTCGGCGCTGATTCCCGCGTCGTTATAGATGATGAAACATAACGGATGGTGCTGACAAGCGCTACGTGGCGCGGCGGACACGCCCGGAGGCTGCGACGCCGTTCGGCCTATGGTCATCCCGGTCGGCTACGTTATGTTTTATGAAACATAACGATTCGCGAGAGGGAGCGATGGAGTGTAATTTGACGAGGGGCCTGTTCGCCCTGGCCTTGGCCGGGCTGATGCCCGGCGCCGGCATGGCGCAAGCGCCCGGCACGGGCATGGCGCAAGAGCCCGGCACGGGCATGGCCGAAGACGCCGACCCGGCCAGCCCGGTCTTCACGCTGGGCACGGTGGTCATCACCGGCAAGGCCGAGGCGCAGGGCGGCACGGCGACCACCGTTTCCTCGGAGGAGATCGCGCGGCAGAACCGCCTGACGCTGGATGATGCGCTGGCCGTGGTGCCGGGGGTCGAGATCGGCAATACCGGCGGCAGCCGCAACGAGCGGCTGGTCTTCGTGCGCGGCTTCGACCGCTTCCAGGCGCCGCTGTCGATCGACGGCATCCGGGTCTATCTGCCGGCCGACAACCGCCTGGATTATGGCCGCTTCCTGACCCCCGACCTGGCCGAGATCCAGGTGCAAAAGGGCTATGTCTCGGTGCTGAACGGCCCCGGCGGCATGGGCGGCGCCATCAACCTGGTGACGCGCCAGCCCACGCAGCCCTTCGAGGGCGAGGCCCGGCTGGGCGTCGAGGCCGGCAATCGCGGCAACATCTCGGGCCGCAGCGGCTATGTGTCGCTGGGCACGAAACAGGAACAGTTCTGGCTGCAAGGCAGCTATCTGAAGCGCGACAGCGACGGCTTCTACCTGTCGCGCGATTTTCAGCCCCGCCCGCAGCAGGGTGCCGGCCTGCGCGACTATTCCGACAGCGAGGATTCGCGGCTGAACCTCAAGGCCGGCTGGACGCCGAACGCGACCGACGAATATGTGCTGAGCTATACCCGCCAGACCGGGCAGAAGAACGCGCCCTACAACGTCGACCAGCCGATCCGCGGGGTGACCGATGAGCCCGGCGAAGGCCAAAGCTGGCAGCGCGTCATGCACAAGCCCGAAGACGTGCAGCGGGCCGTCCGGCAGCTGGGCTCCTTGAAGTCAGCCCGGCAGCGGATAGGAACATAGTCCCCAATAACCTTGCAAATCGGGAACTAATCTCCATAATTGCAAGGATGTTGATCGAGCGCCGTATCACCGAGACCGTGAAGTCCCTGCTGGACGACAGCCCCGCCGTTGCCCTGCTGGGGCCGCGCCAGGTGGGCAAGACCACGCTGGCCCAGGAGCTGGGGGAAGAGCGGCCGTCGCTCTATCTCGACCTCGAATCCAGCGCCGACCGGGCGAAGCTCTCGGACCCCGAGCTCTATCTTTCGGCGCATGAGGACAAGCTGGTCATCCTCGACGAGGTCCAGCGGGTGCCGGACCTGTTCCAGAACCTGCGCGGCCTGATCGACCGGGGGCGGCGCAAGGGGCTGCGGGCGGGTCGGTTCCTGCTGCTCGGCTCGGCCTCCATCGACCTGCTGCGGCAGTCGGGCGAAACGCTGGCGGGGCGGATCGCCTATGCCGAGCTCGCCCCCCTCGATGCGCTGGAGGTTCCCGCTGCCGATCTGGACCGGCTCTGGCTGCGCGGCGGCTTTCCCGACAGCTTCCTCGCCAAGGGCGATCAGGCCAGCCTGCGCTGGCGGCGCGACTTCATCCGCACCTATCTGGAGCGCGACATTCCCGCACTCGGCCCCCGCATCGCGGCCGAGACCCTGCGCCGCTTCTGGACCATGCTGGCGCATCGGCAGTCCGGCCTGTCGAATGCCGCCGAACTTGCCCGCGCGCTCGGGGTCGATGCCAAGACCGTCGCCTCCTATCTCGACCTGCTGGTCGATCTGATGCTGGTGCGCCGGCTGGAGCCCTGGCACGCGAATATCGGCAAGCGGCTGGTCAAGTCCCCCCGCATCTATGTGCGCGACACCGGCATCCTGCACGCCCTTCTGGGGCTGACGACGCTCGATGACGTGCTCGGCCACCCCGTTGCGGGCGCCAGTTGGGAGGGTCTGATCATCGAGACCGCCCATGCCGTGATGCCTGCCGGCACGCAGGCCCAGTTCTACCGCAGCGGTGCGGGGGCCGAGGTCGATCTGGTGCTGACCCTGCCGGGCGGCGCGGTCTGGGCCGTCGAGGTCAAGCGCAACCTGGCGCCCAAGGTCGAGCGCGGCTTTCACTCGGCCTGCGAAGACCTGCAACCTGCGCGGCGGATCGTGGTCTATCCGGGGGACGAGGCTTTCCCGCTGCCGAGCGGCATCGAGGTCATGTCGCTGCACCAGTTCGGGCGGGATCTGCTGGCGCTTCATCCGTAAGCGATGCGGGTGCCCATCGGGCGGTATTTGGGGGGGTCGATCTTCTTCATGGGCGGCGGAAGCTGGGTACCGGGGCGCAGCGCTTGGTCCGACATTTTGCGGGTGGTGCTTTGCACCGGGTCCCGCAAAATAATAGTCGGTCACTAATATTTGGCGAAATCGCAAAAAGTAGGCCACTCTGGGCCATGGGCTACAGCCGGCGCAGGACAGCTTCGCCCCCCCGGATCAGGTAAGGTCCAGGACCTCGAAACTATCGGGTTGGCGCGACAGGATGCGCCCATAGCCGAGAAACCCCATCGAATCGGCGCTGACATTCCCGCATGCACAATTGGCCATGCCAATCCTTGCCTTTGCGGGGGCGGGAAAGTCGCGATGCCAGCTTTCCGCCACATCGCCACAAAGCAGACATTTCACCCTGAAGGGACCGGGGACCATGTCCGGCTCCCCGGACAGCTCGTCCATGAAGGCCTTTTCGTCGGCCATGCGCCGAAAACCATCGGCCCTGACCTGCACCTGAAGCGCTGCAATCGGCCCGCCGGAGCCCGGCACCGGCTCGCTCGTGGCCAGGCTGTCGTAAAGCCGGCGCTCTTCCGGCCCCATCGCGCCCAGATCGTCGGCCGTCGCCAATGCGTAGAGCCGGCGGCAGGCGCGGATGTCAAGCCGCGTGACCTTGGTTCTGCCGGCCGCGAGCCGCCCCAGGACCGGATAATCGCCGAGCAGATAAGTCATCACCAGGCCCTCCATCTCCACAGGCGCATATGCCAATATTGCAATCTGCTCATGCCCCTGCCTATCCCGTCATAGATGCCGCTCGGCGTCCTGCGCGCCGTGCAGGATGCGGACGATTTCCAGTGTGTCGCCGAGATCGCGGAAGAAGATGACATGCGATCCGCTCACGCATTTCAGATAGCCAGGCCGAACGTCAACCGGCCTGCCGCGCCCTTGCCCCGATGCCAGCGCGTGGCAGGTGTCGCGCAACTCCTGCACATAGCGCCGGGCTTGCGCGAAGCCCCATTCGCCCTCCGTGTAGTCCCAGATCTCCTCCAGATCGCCCGTTGCCGCGACGGTGAAGGCAGCGCCTTCATGCGTTGCGGCCAGTCATCTTGCGGGCAATGAACTGGTCGAGGTCGAAGCCCTCCGCCCGGCCGAAGTCCTCTCCGGCGATCAGGGCATCCTGGAGGGCCTTTACCTTGGCCTCGTGCTCCTCCAGAAGCCGCAGCCCCGCCCGCACCACGTCGCTGGCCGAGCCATAGCGGCCCCCCTTCACCTGAGCGTCGATGAAGCTGACGAAGTGATCGCCGAGCGAAACCGATGTGTTGCGGGACATGCGGGCCTCCTGTGCGTCAATACCGGATATTACCAAGAAATCGTATCAGCCGCAATTATCGGTTCTTGGCTGCGGATGTGCATATTGGCATAGGCGCATGTTGTCATATGCCCCTTTGCGATGAAGCGTCTGGTCGAGGGTCGCGCGGATTCGTCAGCACCTGCACCGCCCGCGCCTGATCCAGCCGCGCCTTTGCCTCGCCGGTGAAGGATCGCCACGCTGGGGAGGCTTCGATGACCCCGGCCAGGGTCGAGGCCGTATAAGTCGTGCCGAACGCCTGCTTCGCGCCGTGCGCCACATAGGCCACGGTTTCCGGCCAATTCAGCCAGCGCGGACTGGTATGGGCGAGGCGATTGACCCAGCCAGCCAGGCCGCGCAGGAAACCGGAGAGCCCTTCGAGCAACCCCGGTCCTGCCGGTGGCTGGCGCAGGGCTTCCAGCCCGTCGCTGAGCACCGGCGCCAGCGCGCTGGACATCTCGCGGTTGCGATCTGCATCGTGATGCGTCCAAGCGCCCATCTCCCCCGGCGTCTCCAGCCGCTCAAGCAGCACCGGGTCTGGATCGACCTGCCGGATGGCGGCGATCACCCCGCCGGTGGCGATGGCATGCACCGTCTCGGCCTCCTGAAGCCGGCTGGCGACCGTGTCCTGCATGACCAGGTCGCGACGGCGCTCTTCCTCGTCGGCAAGGCGACGGACTTCTGCGGCACGTTCGACGGCAATCTCGGCGTCCTTCTGCGCCTTCAGCCGCTCCTGTTCGGCCTTCCACGCCGCGCGGTCCAGACGGCGGCGGCGCGGCCCCGTCCGGGCCTGCCCATGCTTCGCGCCGACCGCGGCATGATAGCGGTCCTGCCAGCCGCGCATCGCCTGCTTGTAGCTGCGCGATGGCGAGCCGGACCAGCCGTGATCCTTGTGCCGGTCCTGCTCGCGATGGCCCTCGTGGCAGCGCTTGGCGTCCATGCGCATACTACCATTTGCACATAGGGGCACGGCCAGCACATGCACATGCGGATGGGCTTCATCGAGATGCTCGACGATGCTCAGCACCTCGGCGCCGTTGCGCGCCGCATCGTCCCTGGCGAAGGCGATCACGTCCCTGCGCCAGCGCAGATACTCGGCTTGGTCCATGTCCTCGATCGGATCGGGGAAACTGAACACGCTGCCGATCATCACATGCGTGTCCGAGCGGATGGTCCGCAGCGCCTCCTTCCGCTTCGGCTGCTCCTTGCGCAATCGGCGCAGCAGCTTGTTCTGTTCGGCGATGCGCTGCTCGATCAGCGCGACCACCTCCGAGGGCCGCATGCCTTCGAGGATGGTGGGCGACTGCGGGTTCCCGACATGCGGGCAGGCCCCGTCCAGCCGCTCGGCTTCATGCGCGACCTCCCGGACCGACCGGCTCTTGCTGTTGCCCTTGCGCGAATAGGTCTGCTTGTGCGCAAAGATCGACTTACCAGCGCGATCAGGCATGGCCTGTTTCCCGGCTGAAGGCCGTCAACTCGCCCAGCAGCGCATCGATCACGGCACCCTGTCGCGCCTCTTTCCGCACCATGCCAACAAACGCTGCGGCAGCATTCCTGACCCGGAAATCATCGTGGCGGCAGGCGTTCCGATCCGCGATCAGCAGGCAGAGTGCCGTCCGGGCCTCGCCCAGGACCTCGCAGCTGTGTCGCCATTCCCGCATAGAGATGCCGATGTTCATCGCAAGGTCGCGCGCCGCCATCACGAAACACCGTTCATCCGGGGCACGGCCGGACCCGAGACCGGCAATATAGAACGCAAGATATTCCCGGAAACGCTCCGATGCCAGCAGCCAGACCTGCGCCGGCGTGGTGCGGATCGGCGGCCGCGCAACCCTATTCTCAGCCCTACAGATTTTATCGATCTGTTCAGGATTGGTATTGGGTAGGGTGGAAATGTCGCACTGGTGGGACATTTCCACCCTACCGGCGTCGGCCGAAAAATCGGCCAGCACCGCCTCCAGAGCGGCTGCAACCTGCTTGAGGCGCTGAAAGCTCTGGATCGTGGACGGGCGGTGGTTGGGCAGGACGGCATCGGCGGCAAGCTCTGCCTCATCGCGGCCAAGCCCACGGATGCGCTCGAACAGCTTGTTGATCTGCTTGCGCAGCGCCTTGGCCTCGATCTGCTCCTGCATGGCCCGCTGCGCCAGCGCCCGGATTTCCCGTGCGCGCTCGATCAATGGGGCTAGGTTGATGCCGAATTCGTGCCGGATCACGCCGTGAAGCCGATGACCGCTGCGGCGGCTGCGATTGGTGCTGGACTTGTGGATCAGCCTCCGCTCGATCAACTCGGCTTCGATCCGGGTGATCTGCCGGCGTTCCATACCAAGCGAGGCGGCGATTTCCGTGACGGAAGCCCAGAAGGCGCAGATTCGGTCCTTGGCAAAGTCGCCATCCGTGGTGAGCCCGATGGCATGGCGCAGGTAGCCCACGGCGCCCTTGCTGAGCCCGAGCGGCCGGCGCGCGGTTTCCACCAGGCGCAACAACTGCCAGCGGGTCAGATCAGCCGGCAAACCCGCATGCGTGAGGTGCTGCGTCATGTCCTCACCTCCGATTTTCTATACGCATTATTTTTTGCGATTGATCGGCAGGCGGTGTCCGGGGTAGTCTGTCCGGGAAAGTTGAGTGCTTTCACATGAGCTTGAACCCCGGTTTCGGTTGCCGCCGAGCCGGGGTTTTCCTTTCTTCGCCACATGAGAGTCGTCAGCGGGTACTGTACGGGATTTGTACCGGCGTTCCCGGTAAGTTCCGTGCAAACCGGCGCAAGATCGCGTAGGAAACTGCGCGATTCGGCCGGAGTCCCATGGTAAATTACTGTTATATATGAATAAAATGGTGACCCCGGCAGGACTTGAACCTGCAACCTGCCCCTTAGGAGGGGGCTGCTCTATCCAGTTGAGCCACGGGGCCGCCGCGCCCCCTTTTGCCCGCAGATCGGCGAAATGGCAAGCTAGCTTGCCGCCACCGGCGGGACGCGATAACGGTAACATGATTGCGTCCCGGTAGTTGTGATGAATACGAAAAGACCCCGCCGCCCCCTGACATTGCGCGATGTGTCCGAAGCCTCGGGCGTCTCGGAGATGACGGTCAGCCGCGTGCTGCGCAATCGCGGCGATGTCTCGGCCGCCACCCGCGAAAAGGTGCTGACCGCCGCCCGCGCGCTCGGCTATGTCCCGAACAAGATCGCCGGCGGGCTGGCCAGCCAGCGCGTGAACCTGGTCGCCGTGGTCATCCCATCACTGTCGAACATGGTGTTTCCCGACGTGCTGGGCGGCATCTCGGCCGAGCTGGACGATACCGGGCTGCAGCCGGTGGTGGGGGTCACGAACTATTCCCCCTCGCGCGAGGACGCGGTGCTTTACGACATGCTCAGCTGGCGGCCTTCCGGGGTGATCCTGGCCGGGCTCGAGCACAGCCGCGCGGCACGGGCCATGCTGGACAATGCCGGCCTGCCCGTGGTCGAGATCATGGATATCGACGGCGAACCCATCGACACGGCCGTCGGCATCAGCCATCGCCGCGCCGGCGCCGAGATGGCCGACGAGATCCTCGCCGCCGGCTATCGCCGCATCGGTTTCATCGGCACGCACATGCCCGAGGACCATCGCGCCCGCAAGCGGCTTGCCGGTTTCGAGGAACGGCTGGGCGAGCATGGGCTGCAACTGGCGGCACGGGAATATTACCAGGGCGGCTCGTCGCTGCACAAGGGCCGCGAGCTGACCGAGCGCATCCTGACGCGCGAGCCGGAGCTGGACTTTCTGTATTTCTCCAACGACATGATCGGGGCCGGCGGGCTGTTGTGGTGCATGGAGAAGGGCTATGACATCCCGGGCCGGCTGGGGCTTGCCGGCTTCAACGGCGTCGAGCTGCTGGACGGGTTGCCGATGCGGCTGACCACCACCGACGCGCGGCGCATCGATATCGGCCGGCGCGCGGCCCGCATCGTCGCCGGCAAGGAGCCGCGGCCCGAGAACGGCATCATCGCCCTGGCCCCGACCATCATGCCGGGCGAGACCATCCGCAAGCCTTGACGCCGCGCCGGCAGGCGGCGTTGCAGGGGTATTTCTCAAACGGTGAAACAGGCGCCGGGACCAGCCTTCGCGCGCCGGCCTGCGTTTTCTCTGTTGCATAAATACCCATGCGACAGCGACGGTTGCGCGGTCGCACGGGTATTTTCGGGACGAAGACGCCGGGGGGTCGCGAACTCAGCCCAGATCGGGGAAGAACAGGCCCTTGGGCGACGGGGTGAAGATCTCGCAGCCGTCCGCGGTCACGCCGATCGAATGCTCGAACTGGGCCGAGAGCGACTTGTCGCGAGTCACCGCCGTCCAGTCGTCGGCAAGGATCTTGGTCTCGGGCCGGCCCAGGTTCACCATCGGCTCGATGGTGAAGAACATGCCCTCTTCCAGCACCGGGCCCTTGCCGGGGCGGCCGAAATGCAGGACGTTCGGCGGCGCGTGGAAGGTGCGGCCGAGGCCGTGGCCGCAGAAGTCGCGCACCACCGACATGCGGTTCTGTTCCACATAGCTCTGGATCGCCCAGCCGATATCGCCGAAGGTGGCGCCGGGCCGCACCGCCTCGATGCCCTTCATCAGGCTGTCATGGGTGACCTGGATCAGCCGGCGCGCCTTGACGCTGGGCTTGCCCGCCACATACATGCGCGAACTGTCGCCATACCAGCCGTCCACGATCACCGTCACGTCGATGTTCAGGATGTCGCCCTCGGCCAGCAGCTTCTCGCCGGGGATGCCGTGGCAGACGACATGGTTCACGCTGATGCAGCTGGCATGCTGGTAGCCGCGATAGCCGATGGTGGCGCTGGTGGCGCCCAGTTCCCCGACCCGGCCGCGGATGAAGTCGTCCAGCGCGCCGGTGGCGGCGCCCGGCCGCACCAGCGCCCCGACCTCGTCCAGGATCTGCGCCGCGATCAGCCCGGCCGCCCGCATGCCCTGGAAGTCCTGCGGCTCGTGGATGCGGATGCCCTCGCGGGTCTGGCGTGCGTCGTTCATATCGTCCTCGTGATCTCCTGTTTCACAGATAGACCCAAGGCGCCACTTGTTCCAGCCCCGCGCACGGACCTATACATTTCCCCGAGTGAGCCAGATCGCCAGGAGGCAGCGCGCCGATGCAGTCCGACAATCCCACCGCCGCCATTCTCGTCATCGGGGACGAGATCCTGTCCGGCCGCACGCGCGAGGGCAATGCCCATTACCTGTCGCAGGTGCTGAACAGCATCGGCGTCGACCTGCGCGAGGTGCGCATCGTCGGCGACGACCATGACCAGATCGTCGCGGCGATCCGGGCGCTGGACAAGTCGCTGGGCGGCGCCTGGGACATGCTGTTCACCAGCGGCGGCATCGGGCCGACGCATGACGACATCACCGCCGATGCGGTGGCCGACGCCTTTGGCGTGGGCATCGAGATCAACGAGGAGGCGCGCCGCGTCATGGTCGCCCGCTGGGAGGCGCGCGGCGTCGAGGTCACCGGCAACCGGCTGCGCATGGCCCGCATCCCGCTGGGCGCGGCGCTGATCCCCAACGCCCATTCCGCCGCGCCCGGCTTCCACATCGGCAACACCCATGTCATGGCCGGCGTCCCCGAGGTGTTCCGCGCCATGGTCGAGGCCATCGTGGACAAGCTGCCGACCGGCCGCCCCTCGGTCAGCGAGGCGCTGGAGGTGCTGCGGCCGGAATCCGACGTGGCCGACGAGCTGCGCGCGGTCGCCGACGATTTCCCCGACCTGTCGCTGGGATCGTATCCGTTCCAGCGCGGCCAGCGCTATGGCACCAGCCTGGTGATCCGCGGGCTGGACGGCCAGCGCGTCACCGATGCCATGACCGCGCTGCGCGAAAGGCTGGCGCTGTGATCGCCGATCCCGAAATCGCCCGCGCCTTCGAAAGCACCTGGCCGGCGGCCGAATATGCCGAGGCCGGCGGGTTTCGCGTCGGGCGCGGGCTGGGGGCCGGCGGCCGGGTCAGCTCGGCCCGGGTGCTGGCGCCGGACTGGCAGGCGGCGGCGATCCCGCGCATCGAAGCCATCCAGCGCGGCTGGGACGAGCGGCCGATGTTCCGGGTGACCGACGCCGATACCGCGCTGCAAGAGGCGCTGCGGGCGCAGGGCTATCGCCCCGGCACGCCGACCGCGATCATGGCCGCCGATTGCGCAGCCTTGGCGGCCGAGCCGGCGCCGCCGCTGGCCGCCTTCGCGATCTGGCCGCCATTGGCCATCCAGCGCGACATCTGGGCGGCGGGGGGCATCCCGGCCAGCCGGCAGGCGGTGATGGAACGCGTGGCGCAGCCCAGGACCGCGATCCTGGGCCGGGTGCAGGATCGCGCCGCCGGCGCGGCCTTCGTGGCGCGGGACGGCCGGGTGGCGATGATCCACGGCATCGAGGTGGTGCCGGCGCTGCGCCGGCAGGGCGTGGCGGGCTGGCTGCTGCGCAAGGCCGCCGAATGGGCCGCGGCCGAGGGCGCGACCCGGCTTGCCCTGGCGGTCCGGCGCGACAATGCCCACGCCCGGGCGCTTTACCAGCGGCTGGGCTTTGCCGATCTGGGCGGTTACGGCTACTGGACCCGCGACTGAACGGCGGGGGCGGCGGGGCCTAGCCGGCCTCGGTCCGGGCGGCCAGCCGGCGCAGTTCCTTCTTGAGCAGCTCCAGCTCGGCCCGCATCAGCTCCAGCTCGGCGCGCAGGTCGTCGTCCAGCAGCGCGCCGGCGACCAGGGTCAGGCTGCCCAGATGCAGGGCGCCGGGCCGGGGCGGCTCGCCCTCCTCGCCCTGATCCTCGAGCAGCAGGAAACTTTGCACCCCGTCGGACAGCCGCTCGGCCGGGATCGGCGCCGCGACGCGCCAGCCGCCCGCGGCGTCCGGGCTGACCCGCGCCTCGGCGACGCGGGCACCCATATGCACCAGAACCAGCCGGGCGGGCGGCGTGGGGCGCTGCAATACGCCTTGCCAGATCCCGCCTTTCAGACCCAGGGATTCAAATTCGTTCATCCTGTTTCCTTGCTTCAGAATTCGGCCCGCAGGTGGCGCGAGAAGAACAGCTCGCGGATCTCGACCGCGTTCATCCGGGGGGATTCGAAGATCAGGTCCAGCCAGATCTTTTCCAGCCGCTTCTCGTTCATCTCGGTATAGGCCAGGTCGAACTCGGTCACCTGCTGGCCGGGCTGGCCCGGCTCGAAGCTGCGCAACTGCAGCGTCACCTCGTCGATATTGGGACCGTGGCCGATGTTCAGCCGCGCATAGACGTTCAGCGCCCGCTCGGCCAGGACGCCGGTTTCCAGCCGCAGCACATGGCTGCGCGTCAGCCCGGCCAGCGCGCTGACCGGCAGGTCGATGGACAGCGACAGGAAATTGCCGGCAAAGCCGAAGACCTCCAGCCGGATGCCGAAGGGCGCCAGATCCGTCGCCCCGGCATTGTCGAGCTGTTCGAGGATCAGCGCCCGCTCCGGACAATCGTGCCAGACCGCCGCCGCATCGCCCAGCTTGCCGCCGCTTTCAGGCCCGGCCACGCCCCGGGGCGAGATCTGGCCGGTCATGAAACCCGGCCGCCAGCGCCAGTCGGTGCCGCCCGGCAGGTGCAGCGCGTCCAGCGCCGCGCGGGACCGGGCGACGCGGCGGTCGGCGCGCAGCAGGAAACGGTCGAGCCTGGCGCGCAGCGCCAGCGCCTCCTCGCGCAGCCCGCGCAACCGGCCCGGGCCCAGGGTTCCGGCATGATCGGCCAGCGCCTCCCAATGGCGCAGGGCCCGGGCGCGGGTTTTCCGTTCGATCCACTTGCGGGGACGCATCGCCATGCCGTTCTGCCTGTCACTGATCCATGTAGACGTGGGTTTCCGCCGCCGCCCCGGGATGGGTGACGGCACCGTAGCGGGCCTTGCCGACGAGCTGGGCATATTTCCACAGCGCGCCCGACGCGTAATCGGTCGGCCGCGGCCCCGGCCATTCGGCGCGGCGCTGCGCCAGCTCCGCCTCGGTCAGCGCCACCGAGAGCGCGCCCCCGACGGCGTCGATGGTGATGATGTCTCCGTCGCGCAGCAGGGCGATGGGACCGCCATGCGCCGCCTCGGGACCGACATGGCCGACGCAGAAGCCGCGCGTCGCGCCGGAAAACCGCCCGTCGGTGATCAGCGCCACCTTCTTGCCCATGCCCTGGCCGGACAGCGCCGCCGTGGTCGCCAGCATCTCGCGCATCCCGGGGCCGCCGGCCGGACCCTCGTTGCGGATGACGATCACGCAGCCCTCGGCGTAATCGCGGCGCATGACCGCTTCGAAGGCGTCCTCCTCGCAGTCGAAGACCCGGGCGGGGCCGGTGAAGACCTGGTCCTCGGGCGCCATGCCCGCCACTTTCACGATGGCGCCGTCCGGGGCGAGGTTGCCCTTCAACCCGACCACACCGCCGGTCCGGGACAGCGGCGCCGTCACCGGGTGGATGACCTTGCCGTCCGCCTCACGGGTGATGCGGTCCAGTTCCTCGCCCATGCTGCGGCCCGAGGCGGTCAGGCAATCCTCGTGGATCAGCCCCGCCTTGCGCAGCTCGCGCAGCACCACCGGCACGCCGCCGGCGTCGAACAGGTCCTTGGCGACATAATCGCCGCCGGGGCGCAGGTTCACGAAATAGGGCGTGTCGCGGAAGATGTCGCAGACGTCGAACAGGTCGAACGCGATCCCCGCCTCATGCGCGATGGCCGGCAGGTGCAGCCCGGCATTGGTCGAGCCGCCGGTGCAGGCCACCACCCGCGCCGCGTTCTCCAGCGCCTTGCGGGTCACCACGTCGCGGGCGCGGATGTTCCTTTCGATCAGCGCCATCACCGCCTCGCCCGAGGCCAGCCCGTACTGGTCGCGCGATTCGTAGGGCGCGGGTGCGCCGGAACTGTTCATCAGCGCCAGGCCGATCGCCTCGCTGACGCAGGCCATGGTGTTGGCGGTATATTGCCCGCCGCAGGCCCCGGCCGAGGGGCAGGCGACGCGCTCCAGGATCTCCAGCTCGGCATCGGCCAGATTGCCGGCGGCGTGCTGGCCCACGGCCTCGAACACGTCCTGCACCACCACGTCGCGGCCGTGGAAGCGGCCGGGCAGGATCGAGCCGCCATAGATGAAGACGCTGGGCACGTTCAGCCGCACCATGGCCATCATCATGCCCGGCAGCGACTTGTCGCAGCCGGCCAGCCCCACCAGCGCGTCGTAGCAATGGCCGCGCATGGTCAGCTCGACCGTATCGGCGATGGCGTCGCGGCTGGCCAGGCTGGCGCGCATCCCCTCATGCCCCATGGCGATGCCGTCGGTGACGGTGATGGTGGTGAATTCGCGCGGGCAGCCGCCGCCCTTCTTGACGCCCTGCTTGACCGATTGCGCCTGCCGGTTCAGCGCGATGTTGCAGGGCGCGGCCTCGTTCCAGCAGGTGGCGACGCCGACCCAGGGGGAATGGATCTCTTCCTCGGAGATGCCCATGGCATAGAAGAAGCTGCGCTGCGGCGCGCGGGCCGGACCCTCGGTCACATGGCGGCTGGGCAGGGACGACTTGTCGAAACGGTTGTTCTTCATGGCGACATCCTCTGACTGGCGACTTGGATAGGGCTGGACCGCCCGGGGGGCAAGGCCCCAAGGCGGCGAAAACAGCTTGCGGTTGTGGCTAGGCCGTCGCCGCGTTCAGCCGCGCCGCCATGATCAGGTCGTTCATCGTCACGCCGCCCGCCGAATGGGTCGAGAAGCTGACGCGGGCGAAGCCCCAGCCGAAGGCGATGTCGGGATGGTGATTGGCCGCCTCGGCCTGCCAGGCGGCCAGGTTGGCCAGGGCGGCCGCCGCCTTGAAGCTCTTGAAGAGCCATTCGCGGCGGATCGCCTTGCCGTCCGCGGCCAGCTCCCAGCCGGCAAGCCGGGCCAGCGCCGCGCGCAGCGCCGTCTCGGCCAGCGCGGGGGCGCCGTCCACGATCTTGCCATGGGCCAGGTCGGTTTCGGGTTCTTCGGCAGGTTCGTCGGTCATGATGCTCCTCCGTCACAGGATCGGCGCGGCCAGCGCCAGCAGGTTGTTGCGCAACCGCCGCCGGATCGACCAGCCGCGGATCTCGTCCAGGTCGATGCGGCGCGAGCGGGCGATATAGCTCTGCTGGCGTTCGTCCAGCAGCTCGGTCACGTCGGGACCGACCAGCAGCATGTTCATCTCGTAATTCAGCTGGAAGCTGCGGCGGTCCATGTTGGCGCTGCCGATCATCGCCATCTCGCCATCTGCGGCGATGATCTTGGAATGCAGCAGCCCGTCCGGAAACAGCATCAGCTTCACCCCGGCCGAGACCAGCCCGTAATAGAATCCCTCGGACGTGGCCTGGACGACCAGCGAATCGTTGCGCGCCGGCAGGATCATCGTCACGTCCACCCCGCGCCGCGCCGCCGTGCGGATCGCCGAATCCAGCGAGGCGTCGGGCACGTAATAGGGCGTGGTGATCACCAGCCGTTCGCGCGCCGCATAGATCATCGTCGCCATGCAGTCCGACAGCGACCCCTGGCGGTCGTCCGGGCCGGTGGCGATCACCTGGGCCAGCGCCCCCGGCGCCCGCACCGGCGGCGCCATCTGCAGCATATCGCCCAGATCCTCGCCGGTATAGCTCATCCAGTCCTGCAGGAAGACCGCCTGCATCTGCCGCACCACCGGCCCTTCCAGGCGCAACAGCACGTCGATCCAGGGCGCGAAGCGCGGCTTGACGGCAAAGGCCTTGTCCGAGCAGTTGCGGCTGCCGGTAAAGCCCAGCACATGGTCGATGACCACGATCTTGCGGTGGTTGCGCAGGTCCATGCGCTGCGACAGCCCGCCGATGATCGGCAGGCCCAGCGGCAGCGCCTCGACGCATTCGACCCCGGCCTCGCGCATCGCCCGCCAGCTTTCGGAATAGCCGAAGGCGCGCGAGCCGAAGGCGTCGATGATGGCGCGCACCTTGACGCCCCGGCCGGCGGCGCGGATCGCCGCCTCGGCCACCAAGCGGCCCGAGGGATCGTCCAGCCAGATGTAGAACAGCATGTGCACATGGTCGCGCGCCGCGTCGACGGCCGCCACCAGATCGGCGATGGCGCTGTCGTCCTCGGCCAGCAGGGTGGCACGGTTGCCGGCCACCGCCGAGAAGCCGCCGGTGGCGCGATTCGCGGCAATGACCGGGGCGGCGAATTCGGGCGGGCGCTTCACCGCCTCGGGGCTGGGCGTCCACAGGCCGGACAGCCGGGCGCGGACATTGGCCATGGTCTCGACCTCGGCGCCGCGCATGCGGATCTCGCCGAACAGCACATAGGCCAGGATGCCGACCAGCGGCACCAGCTCGATCACCAGGATCCAGGACAGCCGCACCGTCGGCTCCAACCGCGGCCGCAGCAGGACGCGCACCGACACCGCCAGCGCAATCGCATAATGAAGGAACACGAACATCTGGGTCCACATGACCCGCATGAAAGCGCGGGCGGTGCGGAATTGCAATTCCGCGCCGATTTGCCTAAGTCACGCCCTGAACAGAGCGCAGGGGCCGTCGATGAACTGGATCACCAATTATGTCCGTCCGCGCATCAATTCGCTGTTCTCGCGCCGCGAGGTGCCCGAGAACCTGTGGACCAAATGCCCGGAATGCGGGACCATGCTGTTCCACCGCGAACTGTCGGACAACCTGAACGTCTGCACGAATTGCGACCATCACCTGGCGATCTCGCCCCGGCTGCGCTTCGCGGCGCTGTTCGACGGCGGCGTCTTCAACGAGGTCAAGGTGCCCGAGCCGGTCGCCGACCCGCTGGGCTTCCGCGATCAGAAGAAATACCCCGACCGCATGAAGGCGGCGCAGAAATCCACCGGCGAGAAAGAGGCGATGCTGGTCGCCGAGGGCGAGATGGGCCGCACCCCGATCGTCGCCGCCGCGCAGGACTTCTCGTTCATGGGCGGGTCGATGGGCATGTATGTCGGCAACGCCATCATCGCCGCGGCCGAGCGCGCGGTGAAGCTGAAGCGGCCCTTGGTGCTGTTCTCGGCCGCCGGGGGCGCGCGGATGCAGGAAGGCATCCTGTCGCTGATGCAGATGCCGCGCACCACCGTCGCGGTCGAGATGCTGAAAGAGGCGCGGCTGCCCTATATCGTCGTGCTGACCCATCCGACCACCGGCGGCGTCACCGCCAGCTATGCCATGCTGGGCGACATCCAGATTTCGGAACCGAACGCGCTGATCTGCTTCGCCGGCCCGCGGGTGATCGAGCAGACCATCCGCGAGAAGCTGCCCGAGGGCTTCCAGCGCGCCGAATACCTGCTGGACCACGGCATGCTGGACCGGGTGACGCATCGCAAGCAGCTGCGCGAGGAGCTGATCACCATCCTGCGCATGCTGGGGGGCTTGCCCGCGCCGGTGGCGGGCGATCTGCCCGCGCCGGGCAACATCGCCCCGCCGCAGCCCGAGGCCGAGGCGCCCGCCGCCGACAGCAAGCCCACCTGAACCGGACGACATCGCGATGACCTCCTCCGACGCCATCCTCGCGCGGCTCATGCAGCTGCACCCCAAGGTCATCGACCTGTCGCTGGACCGGATGCACCGCATCCTGGCCGCCCTGGGGAACCCGGAACGCCGCATCCCGCCGGCGATCCACATCGCCGGCACCAACGGCAAGGGCTCGACCCAGGCAATGATCCGCGCCGGGCTGGAATCGGCAGGCCTGCGGGTGCATGCCTATACCTCGCCGCATCTGGCGCAGTTCCACGAGCGCATCCGCCTGGCCGGCGAGCTGATCCCCGAGGCGGACCTGGCCGCCACGCTGGAGGAATGCGAAGCCGCGAATGGCGGCGCGCCAATCACCTTCTTCGAGATCACCACGGCGGCGGCCTTCCTGGCCTTCTCGCGCGCACCCGCGGATTACACGCTGCTGGAAGTCGGCCTCGGCGGCCGGCTGGACGCGACCAATGTGATCGAGTCGCCGGTGTTGACCGTCATCACGCCGATCAGCATCGACCACACGCAATACCTGGGCGAGACGCTGGCCGAGATCACCGCCGAAAAGGCCGGCATCCTCAAGCGCCGCGTGCCCTGCATCGTCGCGCCGCAAGAGCCCGCCGCCCGCGCGGTGATCGAACAGAAGGCCGAGCGGCTCTTCGCGCCGCTGCGCATCGCCCGGCAGGACTGGGACAGCCGGCGCGAGGGCGACGCGCTGGTCTATCAGGACGAGCACGGGCTGATGGACCTGCCGCTGCCCGCCCTGCCCGGCCCGCACCAGATCGTGAACGCCGGCACCGCCATCGCCGCGCTGCGCGAACTGGGTTTCGGCCGCGTCGAGGCCCGCGCCGCGGTGACCGAGGCAGAATGGCCGGCCCGCATGCAGCGGCTCAGCCGCGGCCCGCTGGTCGAGGCGGCCGGCGGCTGCGAACTCTGGCTCGACGGCGGCCACAATCCGGCGGGCGGCGAGGCGGTGGCGGCGACCCTCGCGGCCATGGCGAGGAAACCGACGCATCTGGTCTGCGGCATGCTCAACACCAAGGACGTGGCGGGCTACATGCGCCCGCTGACCGGGGTGGCGCAAAGCCTGACCGCCGTGGCGATCCCGGGCGAGCCGAACACCCTGCCGGCCGAGGACACCGCCGCCGCCGCCGCCTCGGTCGGGCTCGCCGCCGCGATCGCGCCCGATGCGCTGACGGCAGTGCGGCGCCTGGCCGCGGACCAGCCCGGCGCGCGCATCCTGATCTGCGGCTCGCTCTACCTCGCCGGGCAGGTGCTGCGCGAGAACGGCTAGGCCGGCGCGCGTCCGCAGCCGGCAGTGGGGGCTCTGCCCCCCGTCCCTGCGGGACTCCCCCCGGGGGTATTTGGAAAACGGTGAAAGCCGGCATGTGCCCGGATCCGGCGCGCAAGCAGGGTCAGAACCTCACCTGTCCCGGCGGGCCGGGAACGGGCCACCGCTTCACCGTTTTCCAAATACCCCCGGGGGAAGAAGGCCGAAGGCCGGGGGCAGAGCCCCCATGACCGCGCAGCGCGCCGCTAGGCCCGCCCCCAATCGGCGTCGCGCATCTCGCGCAGGCGGCTGGCGGTGCGTTCGAACTCGAAGGCGCCCTCGCCTTCGGCGTAAAGCCGTTCCGGCTCGTCGGCGGCGCTGGCGATCAGCCGCACCCTGGCCTCGTAAAGCGCGTCGATCAGGGTCACGAAGCGCTTGGCCTCGTTGTAGTTCGACTGCGACAGCCGCGGGATCGAGTCGATGAACAGCAGGTCCAGCGCATCGGCCATGGCCAGGTAATCGGCTGGGCCCAGCGGCTTGCCGCAAAGGTCCCAGAAGCTCGCCCGCCCGATGCGGCCAAGATGCTGCGGGATCTCGACCTGGCGGCCCTTGACCTCCAGCAGCAACGGCGCGGTCGGCGCCCCCGCGGTGTCCTGACGCCACAGCGCATCCATCCGGTCATGCGCCGCCGTGTCGGCGGGGATGAACCAGACCTGCCCGGCCTCGTCGCGATTCTGGCGGTGGTCGGTGGCGCTGACCAGCTCGACCACCTCCAGCCGCTCGCGCAACAGCGCGATGAAGGGCAGGAACAGCTGGCGGTTCAGGCCGTTCTTGTAAAGCTCCTCCGGCACCCGGTTCGAGGTGGTGACGACGGTCACGCCCTCCTCGAACAGCACCTGGAACAGCCGACCGACGATCATCGCATCGGCGATGTCGGTGATCTGCATCTCGTCGAAGCAGAGCAGCCGCGCCTGCTGCGCCACCGCCAGCGCCACCGGGCGCACGGCGTCCTGCTGGCCGGTCTTGCGCACCCCCTCCAGCGCCGCCTGGATCTCCTGCATGAATTCGTGGAAATGCACCCGGCGCTTGGCCGCGACCGGCGCCGCCTCCATCACCAGATCCATCAGCATGGACTTGCCGCGGCCCACGCCTCCCCAGAGATAGAGTCCCCTGACCGCCGGCGCGGGCGCCGGGGCCGCGCCGCGCAACCGCGACAGCCAGCCGTTCCTCTGCGGCGCCGGGGCCGGGGTCGCCGCCAGGTCGCCCACCAGCCGGTCCAGCACCGGCAGCACGCCGCGCTGTGCCGCATCGGGGGCCAGTCGGCCGGTCGCCACGCGGGCCTCGTAAAGTTCGGATACGCTTGCCATGCCCTGCCCCTGCCAAAGAAAGGACCGGCTCGCAAGGGCCGGCCCGAGATTTCCGTCGTTTTCGCTAAGGTTCAACGGCCACGGCGCTGGAAACTGCCCCTATTTCCCAACGGGGCAAGCGATTCGCTGCGCAGCAAGCGGCTCTGACCAAGGGGTGGCCGGCCGCATCGCGGGCGCCGGCTGCCGCCGGCCCTAGACGATGGACCTGTTGCGGGTTTCGGCCCGGATGAACAGCGTGCCGATGGCGGCCAGCAGCAGCAGCGCCGCAAAGACGCCGATCGCGGTGCCGAAGCCGCGGGCCACCACATAGCCCATCAGCGACGGCGCCAGCAGCCCGCCCACCCGCGCCACCGCGCTGGCCGTGCCCATGCCGGTGCCGCGCAAGCCGGTCGGATAAAGCTCGGGCGTATAGGCATAGAGCGCGCCCCAGGTGCCCAGCAGCGCAAAGCTCATCAGCAGCAGCGCGGCCGCGACCAGCCAGGGGCTGCCGGCGACGGTGAAAAGAAGGCAGCCTCCGGCGCTGAGCAGCAGGAAGATCTGCAAGGTGGGCTTGCGCCCCCAGCTTTCCACGCCATGCGCCGCCAGCGCATAGCCCGGCAGTTGCGCCAGCGCCATCAGCACCAGGAAGCCATAGCCGCGCACGAAGCCGAAGCCGCCCTTGACCAGTTCCGCCGGCAGCCAGACGAAGACACCGTAATAGGACAGCGAAACCAGGAACCAGGCGGCGAAGATGCCCAGGCTGCGGTTGCGCAGCTCGGGGCCGAACAGCCGCGCCTCGGCGGTGACGGGCGGCGCGGCAAGGCGGGTGCCCTGCGGCAGGGCGCGGGCGCCGTTCGCGGTCAGCACCCGGTCGATCACCGCGCGCGCGCCGGCCTCGTCGCCCTTGCGCAGCAGATACATCGGCGATTCCGGCACCCAGAGCCGCAGCCAGACGCCGATCAGCGCCGGCAGGGCGGCCACGGCAAAGATCCAGCGCCAGGGCTCGGCCGCGCCGGCCAGATGCGCGACCCAGGCGGTCAGGGCGATGATGATGGTGCCGATGGCCCAGAACCCCTCCAGCCAGACCAGCCAGCGGCCGCGATTCCGCGGCGGCAGGAACTCGGCCATCATGGCGTAATCGACCGGCAGCGTGCCGCCCACCGCCATGCCGGTCAGGAAGCGCAGCAGCATCAGCGACCAGATGTCCGGCGCAAAGACCGAGGCTAGGCCGAAAACCGCGTCGCAGGCCACCGTCAGCAGCAGCACGTCGCGCCGGCCGATCCGGTCGGCGATGCGCCCGAACAGCGTCGCGCCGGCGAACATGCCCAGAAAGAACAGCGTGCCGGTCTGCAGGGCCTGCGGCACGGTCAGCCCGAAACTGGCCGCGATCGAGGCGGCGGTAAAGCCGATGGCGATGACCTGCATCGCATCCGCCGCCCAGACCAGGCCGAAGATCCCCAGCAGCCGCCGCTGGAAACGCCCCGCGCCGCCCTGGGTCAGGGCCTCGTCGATGGTCGGGTTCATGGCTCGCCTCCGCTGATCCGCCTGTCGGGCAGTTTTCCGACGATTGCCGCCATGTCCACAGCAAATCGCCGGAGCGCCGCGGTTTCGTCGCGGTTTGTTGCGCCGGTCGCATGCGGGAAAGGGCCACCCCTTGGGGATGGCCCTGCCCGGATTGCGCGCCGATGCTCAGCCCAGTTCGACCTCGAAACTGGGCAGCCAGCGCTCGATGACGAAATCCATGCCGCCCCAGCGCACCGTCCTGGTCAGAGTGGTGCGGATCAGCCCGCGATGGGCGCCGTAGCCGCAGCCGGCCGCGTCGGTCAGGGCCCGGTAATCGGTCGGATCGCGCTGCATGGCATAGCGGATCGCCGTGACCGGGCCGGCGACCTCGATCAGGATGTCGCCGCCCGAGACGCCGGCGGCAGTGATGGCGCCGCCGCCGACCGCCTCGAGCCCCAGATGCGCGGGATCGCCGCCGTAATCGGCATAGAGCCCGGCCGCGCTGGTCAGCGCCTCGTCCTCGCGCAGCGAGATCGGGATGGCGATGCGGTCGCCCGTCCGCGAGGCCGCGCCCGGCAGCAGGTTCCAGGGCCGCCCCGCCGCATCCTCGGCCGCGGCCCAGACCCCGACCTCATAGGCGCGGACATATTCGGACCAGAGCTTGTGCACGCCTTTCCCGTCGCCATTGTCGATCTTGTAGGGATAGAGCGGGCCGATCAGTACCCCGTTGCGCGCCCGCACGAAATCCAGCTGGTCCAGCTTGCACTGGTGCAGATTGGCCGCGGCGCCCTGCATGTAGCCGCCGGTCTGCTGCAGGAACGGCCGGATCGGCGTGACCTGCCCGGTCAGCCGGCGGATCTGGGCGATCATCTTCTCGACCGTGGCCTCGGCCGCGGCCTGCCACCAGCCGCGCGGGCGGGCGACATCGGCCTCGCCCTGGTTCAGGAACAGGCGCGGCACCCGCACGGCGCAGCCCTGCGCGGCGAAAACCCGCGCCGCCTCGGACAGCCACCATTCCGCGTTCTGCCAGGGCGCCAGCAGATCGGCAGAGCCCGTTGCCGGGTCGTCGTCGAAATTCTCGATCGTCTGGCCGCCGGCATCATGGAACTGGAAGGCGACGGCCTGGCCGACCAGCCCGTCCCGCAGCATACCGCAGGCCAGCACCGCCCCCTCGGGGATCGAGGTCTGCACCACCATCGGCCCGCTGCCGGCGGCAGGCGCGGCGGTGTCATAGCCGTTCAGCAGCGGGTTCGCCACATTGCCGATCGCGACGCCGTCGGCGCGGCGCAGCCCGGTCAGCATCAGAGCGCCGGGATTGGTCCCGCCGCCGAACACGTCTCGCCATTTCTGGCCGTTCGGGGCGGTCTCGCCCCCGAAATTCGCGCCCAGGGCCAGGGATTGCCCACGCGACACCAGCAGATCGACGGTATTGCCCGGCGCCGTTACGCCCCCCGAAAATGCGCGACGACATCCTCGAAGCGCAGGGCGAAGGCGCCGCCTGCAGGCCGGGCGCAGACGGCGATCTGCTTGACGGTGCCGCGGACATATTGCCCGGTGCGCACGGTGGTGAAATTCACCCCCGGCATGCCGACAGGGGTTTCCTGGACCAGATCGCCCGCCAGCGTATAGGCGCGGACCGTCCGGGCCCGATTGTCGATTTCCAGCCCGACGACGAATTCCTGGCCATAGCTGACCGATCCCAGCGCGATGTTGCGGGCGGTGCCGTCATGATAGCGCGCCTGCAAAGCGCCGTTGTTGTTCTGGATGGCGATGGCGCCGGCGGAAGGGTTGGCCGCCAGCACCTGCGCCACGCCCGAGCCGTAGCCGTCCAGCACCGCGCGCACGACGATGAACACCCCGTCCACGCCCGCATTGCTCAGGTTGATCGCCTGCAGGCTGCGGCCGTCGTTGAAGGCCACGCCCTCGGGGCCCATTGCGATGGCCGCGCCCGAACTGGTCGCGGCAAGGTTCCAGCCACCGCTGCCCTTGTTGGACAGGCCGGTGACCGCGGTCGCGGCGCCGGTATAGGCCGAGCCTGCGTCAAAGAACCCGGCCGCCTGCGCCATGTCCGGCACGACCTCGGCCGCCGGCGCCACGATAAGCGAAGCAGTCTCGGCCTCGGCCATGCCCGCCTCGTTGCGCCAGCGGACAGTCAGCGCGTACTCCCCCGGTTCGGCAAGCTGCAACCGCATCTGCGCCGCATCGACCCGGTCGCGGATCGTGCTGCCGTTCAGGGTGATGTCCCATTCCGCCGCCGGCACCGGCATGCCGGTGGCCGAGCCGATATCCAGCGTCACGCTGGCACCAATTCCGGCATTGTCCGGCGAAAGTGCCGGCGGCGCCACCACCTGCGGCGCGACGGCCTCGCCCTGCCCGGCGATCAGCGTGGTGCCGCGCGCATCCAGCAGCGGCACCGCCCGACCACCGGCATGGATGCGCTGCACGCCGCGAAACAGCGCAGCGCTCAGCCCGGCATGGATCGCCAGCGGATTGTCCCGCGGATCCAGCAGCACCAGATCGCTGTCGCGCCTTTGCCCCTCCGGCAGGGCCTCGTAACCGGCCTGGTCCCGGGCGACGACCAGCCGCACCGCGCTGCCCTCGCGCGCCGCCTTCAGGTTCTGGGCGCTGGTCCGTTCCAGATCCCCCAGGGTGATCTCGGTGGCCGAGGCCAGAAACAGCGATTTCACCTCGAAGACCTTGGCCACATATTGGTTGTAGCCCTCGATGCTCCAGTTGGTGGCCGCCGCATCGCCCTCGGCATTGACGAGCAGCGGCAGCGACCACTCGCCCTGCGCATTGGTGGTGGCCTCGACCTTCCGGATCACCACCTGCGCGCCGTCGAACACGTCGGACCCGTTCAGCGTGGCGACGATCTTGCCCTCGGCGATGGGGGCAAGGGTGGCATCCATCAGGACACCCCTGACTGTGGCTTTGTTCGGCATCTGCGTTCCTCTGCTCATTCCGAAGGGCGCGGACATTATCCGGAGGATTCGGCAGCGTTGCCGGTTGTGGCCAAGCAACGGCCGGCCGCGGGCAAAGGCAGTTTGGATCGGGGATCGCGCCGGACCGGATCAGGCGGTGGGAAGCAGCACGCGCTTGCCCAGCCGCTCACGCACCGGACGCAGCTTGCCGATCACCTCATGGATCTTGTCGCCATTCGCGGGCACGCCCAGTTCGACACAGCGGACCGCCGCTTCCAGCGCGGTGGGAAAGCGCCCCAGCCGCGCCGCGTGGACGCCCAGCACCCGGAAATACAGCGCGCTGCGCCGCCGGCCCTGCAGCAGGGCACGGATCGGCGGCCGCGACTCGGGTTGTCCCAGCAGGGTCGGCAGCACGAAGCCGCCCAGCAGCCGGGCATCCTGCATGACCAGCAGCGGCATGTGCCCGGCGAAAGGCAGCGCCACCACCTCCCAGTTGCGGGTCAGCGGATAGAGCGCCAAGTGATGCCGGTCATCGTTGCGGGGGTCCAGGATCACGGTGATCCGGGCATGTTCATGGATCTCGCGCGTGACGTCGTGGCGGAAGGCGCCAAGCGCCTCGGCCTCCTTGCGCCAGCGCTTCTCGAACGGCACCACTGCCCGCTCGATCGAGAATTGCGGCACCACCGCGACCACCCGCTCGGCGCGCAGCCGGCCCGAGCCCAGCAGCGCCCCATAGCCGCCCATGCTGGAGCCATAGGTGACCAGCGGCCGCGAGCCGGCATGGGCGCGGATGGCCTCGATGGCGGGAAAGAAGTCGTCGTTCTGGAACCAGTCGGTGCGGTGGTTCAGGACGAAATAACCGTCCACCGCCTTGGCGCGCAGCCAGCGCTCGGCGAAACCGGGCCGCACATTGCCGGGGTTGAGCCCGGCATGGGAGAAGGTCACCACCGCGGGCCGGCCCGCCTCGAGATTGTCCGGATGCTGCGCGGTGCGGATCGTATAGGCGGAACTGCTGTAGACGATCTCTTCCCGCAGCGGCATCTGATGCCCCCTTTTCAGCGTAACAGCTGATACACAACCAAAAACTTCTGTCGTTCTACCTGCAATCCACAGTTGTTATCAACAGGGAATAAACTAATTTGTCTGCCGCCGTGCAGGCGCTGGCGGACAACCGGAAAGCTCCGCCCGCTTGCCCGAGAGGCTTGGATCGCGAAGGACAAGCGCGCCGTTTCCGTCCCTCGAAGCCCGGGGGTCAGAGCCTGTCGGGAACAGACGCTTTGGCCGACCCGTTCAGCTCGACGCCCGGCGGGCCGCCGCTGTCAAGGCGTTCCTGAAATCGTCATAATCCCAAGGATTTGCCTGGTCCAGCCGACACCGCATCGGCCATCAGCCTGACGCACCGCGCAAAGCCCCGCGACCACGATCCCGGGCGCGGAATGTGGGCTCAGGCGACGCCCTCGGCCTTCTCGTCTTCCAGCCCCACGAATTCCGCAGCCGGCTTCTTGCCGACAACCTTGCCAAAGGTCGACAAGGCCAGCCCCTCCGGGCCCAGATAATCGAAATGCCGCTCCCACGCCCGGCGCACGTCCTGCTCCGAGGCCCGCACCATGCCGCGCTTGCGCAGGATCTGCGCCTCGTGCCGCGGCGTGTCGTTGTCGCCGCGATGCGTCACGATGCTGGGGAAATGCGGGTCCGTCACCGCGACCAGATGCTGTGGGATCTTGAAATGCCCATAGTCGAACACGGTGCGAGAGCTGTGCCGTACCGCCGCTCCGGCACTGAAGAAGGGGCTATACCAGTTGTAGATCCCCTCGGTCGGCCCGTCGGTCACGCAATAATAGAGCGACGAGAAGCTGACGGCGAAATGCGCGTTGCGCCACATTCCGGCGGCATGGCGGCGCAGGCGGCGGATGAAATCCTTGGCGACGCAATCGTCATCGTCCAACCGGAACTGCACGGTATTCGGCAGGTCGATCTCCAGCTCGGCGGCAATGCCGGTGACCGCCCCCGAGACATGCAGCGGTGGCAGGAACCGCAGCACGACCTGATCGACGGGCTGGCAAATCGCTTCCAGCCGGCGGCGGTATTCCTCGGGCATACGGTCCGAGGAGATGACCAGGAAGCGGAAATTCGGGTCGCTTTGCGCGCGCATCGAAGCCAGCGTCAGATGCTCGAAGGTCGCCAACCGCGACTCCATGCGGTCGGGGGCGAAAAGCTCGGCGGCCTTTTCCTCGTAGATCGCCTCAAGCTGGTCCTCGGACTTGTTGCGATAGGCCTTCCAATCCCCGCGGCCCAGCATGGAAAACCGGCATATGCCGAGAATGGAAATGTCTTGTTCCTTCATCGTTCGCCCGCAAGTTGTCCCGCCCTTCCTTCCTAGCAGGTCATCCCCCGCGATGCCATACGCTAAGCCGCGCGTCAGAGCCCAAAAGGTCCATCTGTCAGGGATTTGCGCAGAACAGGGTTGAGAATGCGAAAAGCCACGCGACCCGGAAAGGTTGCATGACTTTTCTCTGGATCATGGCGCCGGCGAACCCATCCGGTGTTTTGGCGGCGATTCGCTGCATAATATGCCGGGCGGTGGCATGTCCCCCGCCATCAGCTTCTCGGAACTCGCTCGGATCCGCCCCCAACGATCCCGCACAGGCTTGACCGCCCGGCCATTTTTCCCAGATGCTGCGGACTGGATCGGGGGGCCGCTGGCCACGCGGATCGCCCTGCGCAACAAAGATGGCGTCGCGGGCCCTGATGACGCCGGTGGATAAGGGGCGAGCCTGAATCCCTGAAACGCCAACGGCCCCTGCCCCGCGACTGACCGGGACGGGATCATATCGGTTGAGATCGCCGAGGATCAGGTCGGCTTGGGCGGATCGACCCACATACCCATGGACTGCGTGGTGATCACCGAAGCGGTCGCGACGGCGGCGACGGCAAAAACCCCGAAAATCAATGTCGAGGCAAGAATGGCCTGATGCGGCATGCTCAACTCCTGTTTGCGCTGGCGCCCAGCTTGCGACTCTCCGCAAAGAGGCGCAAGGTGCTCACGGTCGGGTTTTGTTCCTACTTTGGTCGCAGTTTTCAACCATTTGGTTTGGTTTTGTTCGCGTATCGTTCGAGTCGGAAGTCTCTCCCTCACCCACCTTGCGAAAACCGCACCGGACAGCCCCGCAGCCCCGCTCTTGGGTCCGATGATGCCGTCCTGGACAAGGGTTGCGGATTTCTGGAAAGCGCGGGTCACGGTGTCGCGGCCGAAAATCGCGTCGATGGCCCGCTCGCGCCAGAATGATGCCGCTCAAAAGGCATCTCCGGGCGGCCGCGACACTTGAGCCCTGCCGGGCACATGGCCTCCTCGATGCAGAAGCTCCGCACGAAGGCGAGGCGATCGGATGGGGTGGCGGCCAGGCGCGGCGCGCTTTCGGGACATTTATGGACAGGACCATTTTGACATAAAGTCCTCGCTCCGCAGGAGGCGCGGAAAATGTGGCAGGATAGTTTCGCCCCGTGATACAGAATCGCAGGCGGTTACTTTCATCGGGCCAAGGCGCTTGACTGCGCCCTTGGTTTAGGGCCAAGGATTTCTGATCCCCTTAAACTGGACGGTTTTGTCCAACAACACCGATTTGCAGTTTTATTTACCATGACCACCCAGAACGATTTTCACGCCTTCAACATTGAACCCATCGTGGACGAGCCGAAGCTGACGATCTTGCGCGGCGTCCCGGCGAATCCAGCCCCTGGCCCCATGGTCGTTTCTTTCGGAAGCTGGGGCCCCAAAGGCCGCCCTCCGGAATTCCGCCATGCTTTAGCTGCCATGCGGCGCAAGACCTTGTTCGTTTTGGAGCATGACTTCGGATATTATTCTCGCCCCCAGCGCGTGGATCGCATTTTCCCGATCATCGCTGAGGAAATGGACCGCCAGAAAACAGAGGTCGTCGATACGATGGGGTTTTCCATCGGCGCTTTCGGGGCGATTTCCTGGGCTGCCATTCTCCCGGTTCGCCATACGATGGCGTTTGCCCCCCGCTGGTCTCCCGATCCCGCCATCGTTCGTGATCCGCGCATTCGCGCGGAGATGGTCGAAAACTCGGGCGGCTTGCGCTTCCCTACTGCGAAAAAGGGACTGGAGAAAATCAGGGGAGGGATGATTCTCCATGGTTTGAACGGCCCTGACCGACTGCATATCCCTTACTTTCTCAGGACGTTTCACCTTGATCATTGGGTGGCGCCCCAAGGGGATCACTTCATGCCGGCATGGTTGCGCAAGCGGCACATGCTGATCCCGGTGATCCGCGCGGTTCTTAACGGCGAGCGAAAGGTCCACAATGGCCTGATGAAAAAACTCCAAGCCGAAAGGTCTCGGAGTCTTTCCATGCTCTATCGGCTTGCGCATCTCCGGATCACGGCGCCGAATCCCGGCATCGACAAGGGCGGAATAGCATAGCGGCCGGCGTTTCTTGCGGCGGCCCATCGTCCGAGCAGCGCGCAGAGACCGCGCGAGCCGAGCTGGGAAAGGACCGCGGTCACGGCGACGGAAACCGTCAACTCCGGATAGGGTCGGCGCCATGCCGATGGCCATGAGCATCTTTCCGGCCAGGAACGGGCCAAAGGCCGGGTGGCGCCGGGGCCGCACCTCAACCCGCCTGGAAAATCCGGCACGGTATCCCTGGTCTTGAACCGGGCGCCAGCAGTCGACAGCTCGCCCGGGCCATGTCCCCCGCTCCAGATCCGGCGCTCGGGTTCCAGATCACCCGACGACGGACAGGCGGGTCGTGCAGTTCATGGCGAACCGCCTGAACGCCTCCATCACGCGCCGGCCCTGGCCGGCCTTCCAGCAAGCGGATGCAGCGGATGGGGCAAAGGCGCCAGGCACGGTCAGGCGCCGCCTGGCGGAAGCCAAGGCGACGGTGGACCGTCGGCAGAAGAACCTCATCCACGGCGGGATCGACGAGGCCTTTTCGACGTTCGCATCGGGCCGGCGCCGCGCCGAGCGAGGCAGCCAAGGCCAAGATGAACCCTCTGCCGGATATCAGCGAGGTTGCACGCTTCCGACTGCGGCGGATGATCTCGGAAAGATGCTCGACCGCTTCGCGTTGCGGATCGGCGTTGCCGTTCCCGACAAGGATCGTGATTGCTTCGAGATGTTCCGGTCGACGATCACCAGCGTGACGTCCAAGCCCTGCCGGGTGGTGCCATGGACTGTGGAGGGAACCATAGCCCCCTTCCCTGCCCTATCGGGAACAGGTCGGGGGGTATCCATGGTGCCGGTGAAGGGACTCGAACCCCCGACCCCATCATTACGAATGACGTGCTCTACCAGCTGAGCTACACCGGCGTTCCATGTGCCGCGCCGGATAGCAGGTTCCGGCGCGGGCGAAAAGGGGGGATCAGTGTTTTTTCCCCGCGATCTTCACCGTCGCTTCCTCGGGCGGCTCGACATCCGGGCGCACAGGCAGAATGTCGCCCTGATCGGTGACGACCGGCTTGCGCGCCGCTTCGGAAACCGGCGCGGCCTGCGGCGTGGGTGCCGCGACAGCAGGCACCGGGATCGGCTCCGGCTCGGGGTCGGTGACGGTCATCGCCGGTTCGGCCCCACCCACGCCCGCGGCCGCACGCCGGTAATCCGACTCGCGCGGAACCATGCCGGGCGCGACATCGGCCACCTCGGCCAGAGGCACCGGCTCGGGCTCGGGCCGGGACTCGTCCGGCTGCCGATCGACCATGCCGGCGGCGCTGGCGCGCGGCGGGATCGGCACCGCGGCCGGCACCGGCGGGTCGGCCGCAGCAGCCTTGCCGCCAACCAGCAGCGGCAGCATCTCGGCCCCGTTCGCAGCCGGCGCGGTCCAGACCGCGCTGTCGGGCTCGCGCCAGGTCAGGGTGTCGAAACCGCCGCAGCTATCGCAGACCGGAGACCAATCCGCCATGACGTTGTGGCATTTGTCGCAGACCCATTGCGGGCCGCGGCTGGCGACCAGCGCGCGCGCCAGGATGCCGCGCACCACCGCGTCGTCCGCGCCCTCGCCCCGCTCGATGGCGGCCAGGATCGACAACGAGCGCACCGTCGGGTGCTTCTGCGCCAGATCGCCCAAGGCGCGGCGGGCACCGGGAAAATCCTCGGCGGCCAGCAGCAGTTCGGCGCGCAGCAACCGGGTTTCCTCGTGATCCGGGTTCTGCCGCATCAACTCCTCGAAGCGACGCAGCCGCGCGGCCGGCTTCTCGTCCGGCACGATCTCGGCATAGGCGGCGGCGATGGCGGGATGCGGGCGCACGCTCCAGGTCTTCTGCAAAACCCGGCCGGCATTCCTGGCGTCGTTCTGCGCGACATAGCTGCGCGCGGCCAGCACGGCGGCCGGGATCAGGTCGGGACTGGCCCGGTTGGCCGAGATCGCGGCCTCGCGCGCGCTGATCGAATTGCCCTCGGCCAGCACCTCGGACGCCTCTTTCAGCGCCAACACCGCGTCGCGGCGCAGATGCACGTCCTTGGGAAGCTGGCCCTGCTTGCGCTTGTCCTTCAGCACCGCGCGCGCGCCCTTCCAGTCGCCCTCGCGGGTCTGCAGTTCCAGCAGCATGTCCTGCACCTCGGCGTGCTTGGGCTTCAGCGCATAGGCCTTTTCCGCCAGCTTCAGCGCCGTGGCGGTATCGCCCTCGGCCAGCTTCTGGTGCATCAGCCCGCGCACGCCGACAAAGCGGGTGCGCTGGTCCGACAGCAACCGGCGATAGATCTCGGCCGCCTTGGCCCGGTCGCCGGCGACCTCGGCGGCCTGCGCGGCCAGCAGGTCGGTGACATGCGGCTTGTCGAGGAGCCTTGCCGCCTTGGCGGCCTTGTCCTGCGCCAGCCGGCCCTCGCCAGAGGCGACGGCCAGCATCCCGTCGGACAGCGCGTCGTAACCCTTGCGCTCGCGCGAGCGGGCGAAAAAGCGGTTGATCGCCGTCTCGTCGCCCAACAGGAACCGAATGAAGGCGATCAGCAGGCCAAGCGCCCGCACCACCAGCCAGCCCAGCAGCACCACCACCAGCGCCGCGATGGCCAGCTGCACCGGCCCCAGCGTGTATTCGGTGCCGCCATAGACCATGCTCAGGCCCTGGCCGCTTTCCGAAAGCTGCAGCGCCCCCAGGGTGATGGCCAGAACGATGGCGAAGAAGATCAGGATTTTCAAAGCCGAAAGCAGCATGACGGGATCCTTACAAGCTGCCGGCGGCCAGGGCGGCCAGCGCGGCATTGGCCTCGACCCAGACACCCGCCTTGGCGGTCCAGTCCGACATGGCGTCCTGGCCGGGCTGCGGCAGGCCACCGATCTCGGCCAGCGCGCCCTTGATGTCGCCGGCCTTCACCGCCGCATCGGCACGCGACAGGACCGCGTCGGGATCGTCGCCCTCGCGCGGCTCGACCGAGCGGGCGCCGGTCTGCACCCGCAGGAAGTTCCCGATGCTGTCCAGCGCGCCGCCATTGCCGGGCGTCGCCTTCAGCGCCGCGGCCAGCCCGTCGCGCGCTGCGGCAGGGAAGTCGCCGCGCAACTGTTCCAGCGTCGGCACCTCGCCCGCCAGCACCACCGGAGGCTCGACGCCCGCGGCGCGCAGATCGGCCAGCGCCTGATCGCGCGCGCCCCCGGTCTCGATCGCCGCCTGCAGGGCGGCGGCGGCGGTTGCGGCCTGCGCACGGCGATTCGCGGCCTCGGCGCTTTCCTGCAGCGCGGCGGCTTGCGACTGGGCGGCGGCGATGCGCTTCTCGGCCTCCGCGGCGGCGGCGGCGATCTGGCCTTGCAGCGCCTGCGCCTGGGCAGCGAAGTCCTGCATCCGCTCGGCCGCGGCCGGGTCGGCCGCCGGGCGCGAAGAAAGCTCGTCGATGCGCTGCTGCTGGGCCGTCAGGCGGGCATTTACGTCATCCACCAATTGCTGCAGCTGCGCGCCGTTTTCGCCCGAGACCACGGTCTGCGTCGCCGGCCGCGCCGCCAGTTCCGAGACGGTGCGTTCCAGCGCCGCCAGCTTGTCGGTCTGGGCCTTCAGCGCCGCCGCGTCGCCGCCTGGCAGTGAGGCATCGGCCAACGCCTGGCGCGCCGCATCCGCCCCCGCATCCGAGGCGCGGCTGGCGAAGACATCGCCCTGCGCCTCGATCTCGGCCTTGGCGGCCTCGGTGCCGGCCTCGCGGGCGGCGGCGATCTCGGCCTCGGTCGGGGCGGTTTCGGGCAGGGCGGGCTGCCAGGCCGGCGGCAGATGCGGGATCGCCCACCAGGCCGCGGCGGCGCCCAGCCCGGCAGCGACGACGCCGCCCAGGACGGTCGGCATGAAGCCGGCCTTGCGCACCTCGACCACACGGGTCTCGACCCGCTCGGGCTTCGGCTCGGGCTTGGCGGCATCAGGTTTCGGAGCGACGTTCTTCGCAGCCTCGGACCTCGCGGTCTCGGGTTTCGCAGCCTCGGGTTTCGCGGCGGCCACCGGCGGAATGAACGACGATTCGACCCGGGCCCCGCCCGGCTGCGCCGCCGCGGCCGAGGGTTTGGGCGCCGCGGCTTCGGCGCCCTTGCCCGAACCGACCAGCCGCGATTCGACCTGCGGTTTGGCTTCGGTCTTGGCCGGTCCGGCACCCTCGCCCGAGCTGACGGGGCGGCTTTCGATCACCGGGCCAGACACCGCCTTCTTTTTCGTTTCCTGTCCGGGGGTTGACGTGTTGTCGCTGGAATTGGCTTCTGGCTTTCTCACAATTCTTCCCCGTTCCGTTTCTGCATTGCGTCCCGGCGGCCCCGGCCCTTGCCATCGCGCCCCGGCCCGCAATCATGACTGGCTCCCGGCGGCAGTCTAGTGGGCGGCGCGATACGCCTCAACCCGCCTCACATGCTTTGTTCCGCGCCGAGCAGCCTTTCCAGCGCGCATATCATCCCTTCCGCATCGGGGGCAGGGGCGATGACGACGCGGTCGGCGGGGTTTTGCCACGCCGCCCGCGCCGCTGCGCTGATCGGCACCAGCCACAGCGGCGCCCGCGCGCCCCCGGCCTGCCCGGCCAGCAGCCGCGCCGAACGGGGCGAGAACAGCGGCAGGATCACCGGGGCGGTTCCCGCCAGCACCGCCTGCGCCTCGGGGGTCAGCGGCATGGGCAACTGGTCATAGACGACCATGCCCGGAACCGGCAATTCCTTGGCCACATGCGCCCCATGCGGGTGCAGCCAGCCCGCGTCCAACCCCCTGAGCAGCGGCATCATCCGGGCCGCGTCGCCCGGCCCCTCGGTCACCGCGAAGCCCGGCGCGCGCGCCGCCTCGGCGGTCGCCGGGCCGACGCAGATCGCCGGCCGGCCGCGCCCCGCGCCCGCCGCCGGCACCGCGTTCACCGAGGTGAAGACCAGCCCCCGCGCCGCCGCCAGCCGCGCCGCATCATGCGCCACCGGCCGGATGCACAGCACCGGCGAGATCACCACCGGCAGCCCCAGATGCGCCACGGCTGCGGCAAAACGCCGCGATGCCGGCTCGGGCCGGGTCAGAAGCAGCAGGGGCACGGGCTTGGGCGGCATGGCAATCGGCCTGACAAGGTGTTAGTTCCCCCTCTGCCTAGGCCCTTGGCGGCACGGGAACAAGGATGAGCATGGGACTGACCTTTCTGGGCATCGAAAGCAGCTGCGACGACACGGCCGCGGCGGTGGTGCGCGACGACCGCACGATCCTCGCCTCGGTGGTGGCGGGACAGGCGGCGCTGCATGCCGATTTCGGCGGCGTGGTGCCCGAGATCGCCGCCCGCGCCCATGCCGAGAAGCTGGACCTTTGCGTCGAGGCGGCGCTGGCCCAGGCCGGGCTGGCTTTGCGCGATCTGGACGGCATCGCCGTCACCGCCGGGCCGGGGCTGATCGGCGGCGTGCTGTCGGGGGTGATGCTGGCCAAGGGGCTGGCGGCGGGCAGCGGCCTGCCGCTGGTCGGCGTCAACCACCTTGCCGGCCATGCGCTGACGCCGCGCCTGACCGATGGCGTTGCCTATCCCTATCTGATGCTGCTGGTCTCGGGCGGGCATTGCCAGTTCCTGCGCGTGGACGGCCCCGAGGGTTTCACCCGGCTCGGCGGCACCATCGACGACGCCCCGGGCGAGGCCTTCGACAAGGTGGCGAAACTTCTGGGCCTGCCGCAGCCGGGCGGTCCCTCGGTCGAGGCCGCGGCCCGCGCCGGCGATGCGCGGCGCTTCGCCCTGCCCCGGCCGCTGCTGGACCGGCCGGGCTGCGATCTCAGCTTCTCGGGCCTCAAGACCGCGGTGCTGCGCCAGCGCGACGAGCTGGTGGCGGCGCAGGGCGGGCTGCACGAACAGGACCGCGCCGATCTTTGCGCCGGCTTCCAGGCGGCGGTGGCCGAGGTGCTGGCGGAAAAGACCCGCCGCGCGCTGGCCGCATCGCCCGCGCCGGTGCTGGCGGTGGCTGGCGGGGTCGCGGCCAACCAGACCCTGCGCGCCGCCCTGCAGGCGGTCGCGGTCGGCGCCGCCTCGACCTTCCTGGCCCCGCCGCTGCGGCTGTGCACCGACAATGCGGCGATGATCGCCTGGGCCGGGATCGAGGCCTACCAGGCCGGCCAGCGCGACGGCCTGGACCTGGCGGCGCGGCCGCGCTGGCCGCTGGACCAAAGGGCCGCGCCGATGCTGGGCGCCGGCAAGCGGGGGGCAAAGGCATGAGCGTGGCGGTGATCGGCGCCGGCGCCTTCGGCACGGCGCTGGCGGTGGTGCTGGCCGGCAAGGCGCCGGTCACGCTCTGGGGCCGCGACATCGGCTGGGCCGGGACGCGCGAGAACCCGCGCCTGCCCGGCATCCGCCTGCCCGACAGCCTGCGCGTCACCGACGCGCTGCAGGACTGCCTTGCCGATACCGTGCTGCTGGCTTTGCCGGCCCAGGTGCTGGGCGGTTTCCTGGCCGAACAGGGGCAGCTGTTCGACGGCCGCCGGCTGGTCAGCTGCGCCAAGGGCATCGACCTTGCCAGCCTGACCGGCCCCTCGGCCCTGATCGGCGCCGCCTGCCCGCAAGCGACGGTGGCGGTGCTGACCGGCCCCAGCTTTGCCGCCGACATCGCCCGCGGCCTGCCCACCGCCCTGACGCTGGCCTGCGCCGATCCCCAGGCCGCGCAATCCCTGCAACACCAGCTTTCCACCGGCGCGCTGCGGCTCTACCGCACCACCGACGTGCCGGGGGCGGAACTGGGCGGGGCGCTGAAGAACGTCATCGCCATCGCCGCCGGCGCCGCCATCGGCGCAGGCTATGGCGACAGCGCCCGCGCCAGCATCGTCACCCGCGGCTTTGCCGAGATGGTGCGGCTGGCCACGGCGCTCGGCGCCCGGGCCGAGACGCTGGCCGGGCTCTCGGGCCTGGGCGATCTGGTGCTGACCTGCACCTCGGACCAGTCGCGCAATTTCCGCTACGGCCTCGCGCTTGGCGCCGGCCGCGACTTCGCCGCCGGCACCACGGTCGAGGGCGCCGCCACCGCCCGGGCCGTCACCGCCCTTGCCGTCCGCATGGGAATCGAGATGCCGGTGTCGAATCTGGTCGCGGGTCTTGCCGAGGGCCGCATCGCCATGGAACATGCGCTCGACATTCTGCTGAACCGTCCGCTCAAGGAGGAATGATGCCCCTTTTCGCCGTGATCTGCCGCGACCATGCCGGCAAGCTGCAAACCCGCCTGGATACCCGCGAGCAGCATCTCGCCTTTCTCGGCGCGCAGCCCGGCGTGACGCTGGCCGGTCCCTTCGTCCAGGACGGCCAGCCCTGCGGCTCGCTGCTGATCGTCGAGGGCGACAGCTTGTCCCAGGTCAAGGACTGGGCGGCGCAGGACCCCTATGCGCTGGCCGGACTGTTCGCCTCGGTCGAGGTGATCGAATGGAAGAAGGTGATCGGCTGATGGCGCATTGGCTGTTCAAGTCCGAACCGGACGTCTTCGGCTTCGACGACCTGATCGCCCGCGGCGACAAGGGCGAGCAATGGGACGGCGTGCGCAACTACCAGGCCCGCAACAACATGCGCGCCATGAAGAAGGGCGAGCGCGGCTTCTTCTACCATTCCAACATCGGCAAGGAGATCGTCGGCATCTGCGAGGTTCTGGCCGAGGCGCATCCCGACTCGACCGCCGCGGACCCGAAATGGGAATGCGTGGACGTCCGCGCCGTGGCCCGCATCAAGCGGCCGATCTCGCTGGACGAGGCCAAGGCCGAGCCGCGGCTCGCCGCGATGGTTCTGGTCAACAATTCGCGCCTCTCGGTGCAGCCGGTCTCGGATGCCGAATGGGAGGTCATTCTGGAACTGGCCGGCGGCACCGAACCGCTCTGACCAAGCCACCAGGCACCCCGTCCGGGCGACCCAGGAGAAGAGATATGGCACGCGGACCCAAACCCGTCGCGGACCGTCCGACGACGAAACGCATCGGCGCATTGCGGGCGCTCTGGCCCTTCATCCGTCCCTATCGCGGGCTGCTGGCCGCCGCGCTGGCGGCGCTGGCCGTGACCGCGGGGATCAGCCTGGTGCTGCCGCTTGCCGTACGCCGGGTGGTCGACGGTTTCGATGCCGGCGCGCGTCTGCTCGACCAATATTTCGGGGCGGCGCTCGCCATCGTCGGGCTGCTCGCGCTGGGGACCGGGATGCGCTACTATCTCGTCACCCGGCTGGGCGAGCGGGTGGTCGCCGATATCCGCAAGGCGGTTTTCGACCGGGTCATCGCCATGAGCCCGGCCTTCTACGAACGGGTGCTGACCGGCGAGATCATCAGCCGCATCACCACCGACACCACGCTGATCCAGTCGGTGATCGGCTCATCGGTGTCGATCGCGCTGCGCAATTTCCTGATCCTGACCGGCGGCATGGTGATGCTGGTCTGGACCTCGGCCAAGCTTTCCATGCTGCTTCTGGTGCTGGTGCCGGTGATCGTGGTGCCGATCATCGTGCTGGGCCGGCGGCTGCGCAAGCTGTCGCGCGAGAACCAGGACTGGATCGCGCAGTCTTCGGGCGCCGCCTCGGAAAGCCTGCTATCGGCGCAGACCGTGCAGGCCTTCACCCATGAGGGGCCGACCCGCGCGCGCTTCACCGAGGTGACCGAGCGCGCCTTCGACTCGGCGCTGAGCCGGGTCAAGACGCGCACGGTGATGACGGTGATCGTGATCTTCCTGATCTTCTCGGGCGTGCTGGGCGTGCTCTGGATCGGGGCGCGCGACGTGCGGCTGGAAGCGATGACGGTGGGCGAGCTGGTGCAGTTCGTCATCTATGCCGTGCTGGTCGCCGGCGCCGTCGGCGCGCTGTCCGAGATCTGGGGCGAGCTGCAACGCGCCGCCGGCGCGACCGAGCGGCTGAGCGAGCTCTTGACCGCGCAGGATGCGCTGACCGATCCGGAGGATCCCGTCGCCCTGCCCCGCCCGGTGCGCGGCGCCATCGGCTTCGACGCGGTGACCTTCCACTATCCGTCGCGCCCCGACCGCTCGGCGCTGGAGGGCGCGACGCTCGACATCGCGCCGGGCGAGACGGTGGCGCTGGTCGGGCCCTCGGGCGCCGGCAAGACCACGGTGATCCAGCTGCTGCTGCGCTTCTGGGATCCGGATGCTGGGACGGTGCGCATCGACGGCATCGACCTGCGCGACATGGCGCGCGCCGATTTCCGCCAGGCCATCGCGCTGGTGCCGCAGGATCCGGTGATCTTTGCGACCACCGCGCGGGAAAACATCCGCTTCGGCCGCCCCGGCGCCTCGGATGCCGAGGTCGAGGCCGCCGCCCGCGCCGCCCATGCCGACGAATTCCTGCGCCTGTTGCCCGAGGGCTATGACAGCTATGTCGGCGAGCGCGGGGTGATGCTGTCCGGCGGGCAGAAGCAACGCATCGCCATCGCCCGCGCCATCCTGCGCGACGCGCCGATCCTGCTGCTGGACGAGGCGACCTCGGCCCTTGACGCCGAATCCGAGCGGCTGGTGCAGAACGCCGTGGACGATCTGGCCCGCACCCGCACCACGATCATCATCGCGCACCGGCTGGCGACGGTGAAGAAGGCCGACCGCATCGTGGTCTTCGATCACGGCAGGATCGTCGCCCAGGGCCGGCACGAGGATCTGGTGGCGCAAGGCGGACTCTATGCCCGTCTGGCCCGGCTGCAATTCACCGAAGGCGCCGCCGATCCGACCGAACCGGCCGGGGCCTGATCGGCGCCCGGGCCACCGGGGTCGCCGCGATCCCAGCGGGCCGCCGGCCCTGCAAGGGATCGGCGTGACCGGCCGGGCGCCCGGTCAGCGCGGTGCGCCGTAGACCGCCGCCCAATACACGGTCTTGCCATCCGCGCCGACCGCCTTGCCGATGCCGTAATGCCTGACCTGCGGGATCAGGATATTGGCGAGATGCCCGCTCGACCGCACCCATTCGCGCAGCACCCGGTCTTGGGTGAAGGGACCGGCGGCGATGTTCTCGGCGGCGATGCTGGGCCGGTAGCCGGCTTTCTTCAGCCGCTGCATCGGCCCCCTGGTGCCGCTGCCGCGATGCGACATGACACCGCGCCGGGCCATGTCGCAAGCATGCCGCGCCGCGGCAACCGCCAGTTCGGCATTCGGCTTCAGCGACGGCAGGCCGCGGGCCTTGCGGGTGGCATTGGTCGCCTGCACCGCTGCCTGATTTTCCCGCATCGACGTCTGGTAGCAGGTCACCGCCCCCGAGCGCTGCAGTTCCTGCCCGGCCGCCTTGGTCGAGATTCGCGCAGCCTCTCCGGCCTGGGACGGGATCGCCATCAACCCGAAAAGGACCAATGAAACGAGATAGTTGGCGTATTTGTTCAATTTCAACATCCTCTTGATCGCCGCAAACTAGGCGGGCGGGTTCAGTTTCTCAACTTCCGATTGCCGAAAATTGTCTGGAACCGCCGGCTCGGCGGAACGTTGCCGCTGGAACGCAATCTGAGAGAAGGAGTGGCCATGGCCATCTGGGATTTCGTGAAGGATGCCGGGAAATCGCTGTTCGGCAGCGAAGCCCAGGCGCAGGCGGCCCCCGCCCAGCCGGCGCAAAGCGACACCGATCGCAAGGTCGAGGCGCTGAAGGCCGAGCTCAAGGAACTGGGGCTGACCGGCAAGGACGTGCACCTGAAGCTGCGCGGCGACACCGTGGTCATCTCGGGCAAGGCGCGCGATCAGGAGACGCTGGAGAAGCTGATCCTGGCGGTCGGCAACATCAAGGGCATCGCCCATGTCGAGCTGGCCGAGGGCGCGGGCACCGAAACCCCGGCGCCGGCCGGGGCCAAGCCGGTTTTCCATACCGTGCAGAAGGGCGAGACGCTTTCGGCCATCGCGCAGAAATATCTTGGCAAAGCCGCCCGCTATCCCGAGATCTTCGAGGCCAACAAGCCCATGCTCAGCGATCCCGACAAGATCTATCCCGGCCAGACCCTGCGGATTCCGCAGGCTTGACGCGGCGTCTCTGACGCTGCGTCTCGGCGTGCCGCGGGCAAGGCCCTGCTTGCCCCGGCGCGGTTTTTCGGACCATTCTTTCCGCAAGCGGGGCCCGCCTGTGTCCCGGCAGGAAGATGGGAGGAAATTGATGGCCAGGTTCGCGAACGTCGCAGACCGCGATGCGGTCGAGGCGGAGATGCCCTATGCGCAACGTCCGGTGCCGCGCACCCTTTACGAGGCCCTGACCCGGACCCGCGACCAGCATCCCCAGCGCCCGGCGATCAGCTTCCAGCTGTTCTCGGACCCCAAGGCCCCGGCACGCACCCTCAGCTGGACCGAGCTGCACGAGCGGGTCACCGAGACGGCGAACCTGTTCCACACCCTGGGCGTCGGCCCCGGCGATGTGGTGGCCTATCTGCTGCCCAACTGCATCGAGGCGCCCGTGGTGCTGCTGGCCGGCGCCACCACCGGCATCGTGAACCCGATCAATCCGCTGCTCGATGCCGAGCAGATCGCCGGCATCCTGCGCGAGACCGGGGCCAAGGTCCTGGTCACGCTGAAGAGCTTCCCCAAGACCGACATCGCCCAGAAGGCGGCCGAGGCGGTGGCGCTGGCGCCGGGCGTGCAGACCGTGCTCGAGATCGACCTGCGCGGCTATCTGACCGGGCTCAAGCGCCTGCTGGTGCCGCTGATGCGCCCCAAGCTGCCGACCCGCCACCAGGCCAGGGTCATGGATTTCGAGGCCGCCGCCAGCGCCCAGCGCCACAATCGCCTGCTGTTCGACGAGCCGGCCGAGGATCGCGTCGCCGCCTATTTCCACACCGGCGGCACCACCGGCACGCCCAAGGTCGCCCAGCACAAGCAATCCGGCATGATCTACAACGGCTGGCTGGGCGGCACGCTGCTGTTCACCGAGCAGGACGTGCTGATGTGCCCGTTGCCGATGTTCCACGTCTTTGCCGCCTATCCGATCCTGATGTCCTGCCTGATGTCCGGGGCGCAGCTGGTCATGCCCACCCCTGCCGGCTATCGCGGCGAGGGGGTGTTCGACAATTTCTGGAAGCTGATCGAACGCTGGCAGGCGACCTTCCTGATCACCGTGCCCACCGCCATCGCCGCACTGATGCAGCGGCCGGTGAACGGCGACGTCTCGTCGCTGCGCATGGCGATCTCCGGCTCGGCACCGCTGCCCATGGAGCTCTACAACCGCTTCAAATCCGCCACCGGCGTCGAGATCGCCGAGGGCTACGGCCTGACCGAGGCGACCTGCCTGGTCTCGGTCAATCCCGTCGGCGGCCTGAAGAAGGTGGGTTCGGTCGGCATCCCCCTGCCCTATACCCATGTCCGCATCCTGCGCCGCGACGCGACCGGCTTCCACGCATGCGCCACCGACGAGATCGGCGAGATCTGCGTCGCCAATCCCGGCGTCTACGAGGGCTCGACCTATACCGAGCCCGACAAGAACCGCGACCTGTTCGCCGAGGGCCGCTTCCTGCGCACCGGCGATCTGGGGCGGATGGACGCCGACGGCTATCTGTGGATCACCGGCCGCGCCAAGGATCTGATCATCCGCGGCGGCCACAACATCGACCCGGCCGAGATCGAGGATGCGCTGCTGTCGCATCCCAAGGTCGCCTTCGTCGGCGCCATCGGCCAGCCGGACAGTTTCGCGGGCGAGCTGCCCTGCGCCTATGTCGAGCTGGTGGCGGGTGCCGAGGTCTCGATCGAGGAGCTGATGGAACACGCGCGCGCGCATATCCACGAACGCGCGGCGGTGCCGAAGCATATCGAGATCCTGGCCGAGCTGCCGAAGACCGCGGTGGGCAAGATCTTCAAGCCCGACCTGCGCAAGCTGGCGATCAAGCGCGTCTACGATGCGGCGCTGGCCAAGGCGGGGCTGGCGGTCGAGGTGGCCGAGGTGGTGGACGACAAGAAGCGCGGCCTGGTCGTGCGGCTGGCCCGCAAGGGCACGGTGGACGAGCAGGCGCTGGCGGATTGCCTGGGACAGTTCACCCGGCCCTGGGAATGGGCCTGAGCCAGGAAATCAGTAACCCCGCCCAGCGTCAGCCTTTGCAAAGGCCTGCAGCAGGAATATTCTTAGGATGCGGCGCCTATAGCTGCCGCTCCTTGAAGGTCGAATATGTTTCACTGCTCCCGCTCACAAGCCAATCAGTGCGGCCGTTTCTGCTCGTACCGAAAAGAAAGACGGCAGCCGCGCTGGGGCTACTGAAGGCAAGATCTTCAACCAATCGAAAGTTATGATCGTCAGTCCGGACGGCTCGCCCGGACTCAAGCGCTTGCTCGCGAACAAGCCGAATTCTTTCATGAAACGACGGGGAAACGTTCAAACTTCCCGTCGAGCCAGTAAGAACGATGAACTCACCCTCCGCCTCGACCGCACGAGCCGAAATGCCTTTGTTGGCGTTTGTGAGAAAGAACGTCACCGTCTGAGATGAGGATTCTTTGCTTTGTTGAGCGACAGCCATTTGCGGTCGTCTTAGGAAATCAATTCCGATCACCGGCAAAAGAAGCTGGATTTCTTCAAGAAAGGTTTCCATGTCGGAAATATCGGCTTCTGGCAATCGCTCGAAGACCGGCTCGGTTTTATTCTGCAACGAGCATTTTTTGGCCTCACGCAAAAGAACAATCAACCGGCTCTCAAGATAACGCACATGAGCTTTGGTCAGGTTGAGATCTTTGCTCGTGATGGGGCTCTGTTGCACAAATCGGCTTAAGGCCGAGGTTCCCCTTTCCCCGGACGGACTTATCCCACAGCTTCC
>NZ_JBHRXE010000007.1:0-1477 GCF_042648325.1 Paracoccus simplex
CCGGTAGCTCGTCAGGCTCATAACCTGAAGGCCGCAGGTTCAAATCCTGCCCCCGCAACCATCTTTACTTGCGCCCCCGTAGCACCCGCTGCGGGGTTTTTGCTTTGCGTGGAAATCGTAAGGATTCCAGCGAGATCGCCCTGAACGTCGATCTCCACCTTGCCTTCGACCGGCGTCAGCACGATCTGATCCACGAGCGAGCGCAGCGTGTCGGCGGCCTCAATCCGCTTTCCTTCGTCTTCGTCCTGCAGGGCGTCGTAGAGCTGTTGGACCCGCTTTCGGTATTGCAGTGCCATACTCGGGTGCAGCAGGGGTGGCGGTTCGTCGGCTTCAGCCAGGAACAGTTCAAGTTCCTTCTTCCGTTTCTCAATGGCCACCATCTTCGCGTTGAGCGCGTCAGCGGCCCCACCCTTCAAAATCAGATTGAGTAGGGTCTCGAGTTCCCGATCGATCTTCGCAATCTCTGCCTCGGCCGACGCGATCTCGGCGCGGCCTTCCATGCGCAGGCGGCTCATCTCCTGCGTGAAGACTTCGCAGAAATGGGCGAAGAGTTCGGGATCGACGAGTTTCGTGCGCAGCGCGTTGAGCACACGCGATTCCAACTCGTCGCGGCGGATGTTGACCCGATTGTCGCAGGTCCCCTTGTTGCGGGCCGTTGCACATCCGATCAGCGTCGCCGAAATCGCGGAATAGCCGCCACCACAGCAGGAACATTTGGTCAATCCCGAGAAGAGGTATTTGGGGCGGCGGCGGGTATTGATCCGCGAGAGATCGGCCTCGCCGTTTTCCTTCCGCGCGATCTTGTTCTTCTCCTGCCGCGCCTTCACCGCGTTCCAGAGATCGTCATCGAGGATGCGCAGCTCCGGCGTTTCCTGGATGACCCATTCCTCTTCCGGGTTGGGGCGGGCCTGCCGCTTGCCGGTGTTCGGATCCTTGACGAAGCGCTGCCGGTTCCAGACGATCTTGCCGATATACATCTCGTTGTTGAGGATGCCGTTGCCGCGCTTCGGGTTGCCGTTGATCGTGCTGAAACCCCAGTCGCCGCCTGACGGAGCGGGAATGCCTTCCTTGTTCAGGGCGAAGGCGATGGTCTTGGCCGACTTGCCAGCAGCGTAGTCGCGGAAGATGCGGCGGACCACCTCGGCCTGGAACTCGTTGATGGTGCGATCGCCGCGGATCGGCTCGCCGTTGGCGTCGAATTTCTTGACCACATCGTAGCCATAGGCATTGCCACCACCCGACTTGCCCGCCTCGACCCGGCCGCGCTGCCCGCGGCGGGTCTTGTCGGCCAGGTCCTTCAGGAACAGCGCATTCATCGTGCCCTTGAGGCCGACATGCAGGTGCGTCACCTCGCCTTCCGACAGGGTGAACATTTTCACGTCGGCATAGGACATGCGCTTGAAGATGCCCGCGATGTCTTCCTGGTCGCGGGAGAGGCGGTCCATCGCTTCGGCCAAGATCAGATCGAAGCGGCCGC
>NZ_JBHRXE010000007.1:1509-5524 GCF_042648325.1 Paracoccus simplex
CGGATCAGCGAGGCGCCGGAGATCGCGTGGTCCGAATACTCCTCGACGATGTGCCAGCCCTGTTTCTCGGCATGGAGGCGGCACATACGGAACTGGTCGGCGATGGAAGCGTCGCGTTGATTGTCGGAAGAATAGCGGGCGTAGATCGCGACTTTCAAAACGTGGCTCCCATCCGTATCAGGAGGAGCGCTTCCTCCTTTGCCGTGACATCTTCACTTCCTCTGCATAGCACTCCTGCGCCGCCTGCCTCGCCAGGATGCCGACCAGACGCAGAAGGCGCGGGTCTGGAGCGCCGCGCGGCGTAAACGTCAGCTCCGGCTCGTCCAGCAGCAAGGATTCGAGCAGCGCTTCGCGCTCTCCTCCTGTCATCTTTGCTGTGTTTCCTGGGGCTCGCAAGGTCATAACTTGCAGCATTCGCCCCGGAGGAAGCATAAGCAACGGAAATTGATGGCGAATATTCGGCGACAATTGGCGCGGGTGAGCGGGCTGTAGCGTAGCCCAGCGTGTCCCGGCGAGCCATGGCGTAGCAAAATAACCTATCGGAATCCCTCGCTGGCCCGGTCATCATTGGCCTCGTCGCCCCTCCTCATGAGGTCATTGACTGTTGATGTAACCCTATCGTATTGTAATTCGCGATACAAGGCACTATGTGCCGACCAAGGAGATTCGCCATGGCCACGAACGCCGAACGCAAGGAATATCCGATCTCGATGCGCCTGCCCGAGGCGGATGTCGCAATGATTGATCGCGCCGCCAGCCTCCGCGGCCGCTCGCGCACCGATTTCGTGCGCGACGCCGCTGTGCGCGCGGCCGAGGAGGTCGTCATGGAGCAGGGGCTGATCCGGATGAGTCCGGAGGGCTTCGCCGAGTTCATGGATGTGCTGGCGCGTCCTGCTGCTCCCGTTCCGGAGATGGTGGAAGTCCTGAAGCGGCCCGCGCCGTGGGAGCCCGGCTACGTGGCGAAGCGGTAAGCCATTGCAACTGTCAGGCCCCGAACCGCTTACCGCCGGTCACGAAGTGTCTGATTTCTCCTGTGGCAAGCCCACGCTTGACCACTGGCTGAAGACGCGCGCCCTCTCCAATCAGCAGAAGGGCTTCACTGCTGTTCTCGTGGTGCATGAGGCTGGGCGCGTGGTCGGTTACTACGGCCTGGCGCCGACTGCCGTTGTACCATCGGTGCTGCCGCGTTCGATCCGGACGGGGCAGCCACCCAATCCGGTCCCGTGCATGTTACTCGGCCAGCTTGCGACCGATACGGGATGGGCAGGGCTGGGCATCGGGACCGGTCTTTTGAAGCATGCTCTCCAGCGCTGCGTTCAGGCCGCTTCGCTGATCGGCGGACGGGCCTTGTTGGTCAATGCCGTCGATGGTGAAGCCGCCGAATTCTGGAGGCGGCGCGGCTTTGAGCCGTCCAGGGATGATCCCCTGGTTCTGCTCCGATCGATCAACGACATCGCAGCTTCGCTCCGCGAGGGTGGCGGATGAAAGCCGAAACTGCTTGCAAACGTAGCAGTCCGCCCAACCATCAAGATTGCAGCAGATCAGATCCGACCATGCAAATTCGTGTTTCTCTATTCTCCAACCTTCGCCAACAGATGGCCATCCTCCCCCTGACGCTTTGTGCCGCCGCTGGCGCTCCGCTCGAACCCGCCGCAGCTCAACCTCGGCCGCAGATTGGATACGCGCCTGACACGCCAGCAACGCGCGCGCCTCCGACGGATGCTGCGGGCCTTCGATGGCCATCGGGCCGGCGCGACGCAGCAGGAGATCGCGCGGGTTCTCCTGAACGCCGGCCGGCTTGACCGGGACGAATGGCAGGCATCTTCCGCCCGTCATGCCATCAAGGCACTCCTGCGTGACGCCCGTGCAATGGTTGCGGGCGGTTATCGAAAACTCCTGCGTCATCGCCGCCCACGATAGTGCGGCTTTGCGTCGGCAACAGCCACTTCGCCGCGCCGGTCGCCGGCGCGCGGCACTTCGGCGCGACGCTGCTCTACAAGATCAACTCCAGCACCAATGCGCGGATGCGCGGCTGGCTGGTGCTGAACGGCATAACGGAAATCCGCGGCTCGCGGGGGGGAGTTTCCGGCGCGCGTGTCTCCGAGGCGACGGCGCTCTGGCTGCAGACCATGGCACCGCTTGCACAAGGCGACACCGTCGAGCTGCAGGGCAACTTTCGCGCGGCGGATGGATATTTCGCGGCCGACCATACGTCCTTCTGGGGCAGCAAGGTCGGTTGAGCGGCGAAAGTAGGATCGCAATGACAACGGGCGGCGTGATGATCCTATTCGTTACCACTCCACCAAATGGCAGTTCCGTCTGGGTACAGGGTGGTGGATGTAGTGCCGGGCACAGTCTTTCAACAGGAGATCATCGCCGATCTGCCCGCCGCGACGCAGTTCCTGTCGTCCGCCCCTACCTCAACACCGGCACGACGGCTGCTGCCGTCACCTACGACTGCGCCGGGGTCTACCTTGAGACGGATTACTGATCGCAGTTCGAAGATCAGGATCTGCTTTAGCCGTGAAAAGGTAGTAGACGTCACCCACGCCATGCAGCGCTAGGTCATTCAATGTTGATTTACCCTCGGCTCCTCAGCCGGGAGCGCCCGCCATCAACCCCCAAGACCTGTCCTGAAATCCAGCCAGACCGGGCTGAGATGAGAAATGCGGCGATTTCAGCAAGATCGTCAGGACGGCCAAGCCGTTGCAGCGCATGCAGTTGCGCAATACCAGCTGCCATCCGTGCATCGGCGGTCAGGGGTTCGGCCAGCGGAGTTTCGGTCAGAGAGGGCGCAATCGCGTTCACCCTGATGTGCGGCGCCAACTCGGCTGCCAAGGCGCGCGTCAGGCCCTCGACCGCGCCTTTAGCCATCGAGATGGACGCGTGATTGGCAAAACCCTGCCCGACCGCGACCGACGAAAACAGCACAACCGATGCCCCGCCCTCTGCCGCCTTCAGGGCAGGCAAGGCCGCCTGTACCGCCAGCGCCGCTCCTAGGGCGTTGAGATGGAAGTCATCAGCCATTGCCCGCGCCGACAAGTGCGCGAGCTGCCGCAGGGTGATGCTGCCCACCGCATAGACCAGCCCCGACAGCGGGTGATCAATCTCGGCGCTGACGCGTGCGAAGCTTGTCTCGTCCATAACATCGGCGACGGTATAGCTCGTGCCAACTTCGGCGGCGACGGCAGCAAGGCGGCTCTCGCTTCGGCCGGTCAGATGCACATTGTGACCTGCGGCGACAAGCAGCCGCGCCAACGCAGCGCCCGTCGCGCCCGAGCCACCATAGATCAAAACCTTGGTCATCCCGTTCCCCCTTGCGTGATGGTTGTTCGGATTACGCGCCATCCGCGCGCGCAGATCGAATTTTCCTGACGACAAGTTTGATCTGGCTGGGGGCGACCTGCGTAAAGAACATCGAGGGCTCGAAACGAGGCCCTTTGCGAAAAGCACTGCTTGACACAAAGGAGAACCGGAATGCTGCGCAAATTTCTGATGGCGACTGCGACGACGGCCCTGCTGGCGGGTGCCGCCATGGCGCAAGATGCCACGTCGGACATTGTCGATACGGCCGTTGCAGCGGGCGATTTCACGACGCTGGTTGCGGCGGTGCAGGCGGCCGGGCTGGTGGACACGCTGAAAGGTGAAGGCCCGTTCACCGTCTTCGCGCCCACCGATGCTGCCTTTGCGGCTCTTCCCGAGGGCACCGTCGATACGCTGTTGATGCCCGAAAACAGGGATCAGCTCGTGTCGATCCTGACGTATCATGTGGTTCCCGGTGCCGTGATGTCCTCGGACCTGACCGAGGGGATGACGGCAGCTACCGTCCAGGGCGGCGACGTTACTTTCACGCTCGATGGCGGTGCCAAGGTCAATGACGCGAATATCACCACGGCGGATATCGCGGCCTCGAACGGGGTGATCCATGTCATCGACACGGTCATCATGCCGCCCGCCAACTGAGGCAAATGACACTGTTGGTCGTGCATGAACCAGATGACCCCGGCCATTGCGG
>NZ_JBHRXE010000008.1:0-37428 GCF_042648325.1 Paracoccus simplex
TTTGAAATTCGAGAGCGAGACATCCTGCCGCATGAAGCGGGCGCAGAACAGGGTATAGGCTTCCGCCCGCGGCAGTTCCTTGTGCGCCTCGATCCAGGCCAGCTCCTCGGGTTCGTAGACAATGGCGCGCCCCTTCATGGCTCGCTTGCTCCGATTTTAGGCAGCATCGGCAGGATGCCTTGGCCATGTTCGGCAAACAGCTTCGCCGCCTTCAGCTGCAGATCAGCATTGCCGACGATGCGATCGGCGACGGAAACGATCGCATCCGCGCGCTTCGCCTCCTGTTCGATCTGCTCGGGTGTCAAGGACTCGTCGGCCAAGCGTTCCAACTGGGCGAACAAGTGGTTGTTCAGATCTCCGAGCTTGTTTTTCATGACGTGACTCCTTCGATGGCGGCCAGCTTGCGCTCGGCGGCGGCTATCCAATTGCGGAAGGCCTGTTGCAGGCCCGCCGTTCCGCTCGAGCTGAAGCCGTGCATGCGGATGGTGTTGGTCCACGCCTTGTCGTGGATCCGGGCGCCGTAGGTGGCGCGCAGATGGTCGGCGAGGGCCTCGGCGGCTGCGCGGTGCTGTCGATGCTGCTCCGCCCAGTTGGCGGCGTTGCTGTCGATCGAGGGCAGGGCATCCAGGCGCTGGCGCAGGTCGGCTATAGTCTCGCGGATCTGGTGCGGATCGGTGGGCTGCTTGATCCAGCGATCAGCCATCGGTCCGGCCCTCCGATTGCGCCCGCAAGGCGGGATCGAGCGGGTCGAGACCCTTTTCGGCCCGCCATGCTTCGAAGCAATGATCGCCGTCCAGGATCATGCGCATCGCCATGACCGCGACCTGCACGGCCTCCTTATGCACCCGGTCTGCGCTTTCCTCGAAGGTGGCAGTCGCCAGCTCGCCGACCTCTTCGACCAGCGCCGCAAAGGTCACGTTCTTGCCGGGAAATTTTGTGCGGGCGCGGGTAAGCTCGGCGAGGATTTCATCGGCTAGGAGTTCCTCGCGAGTTGCCAGGCGCACGTCCACCTGCCCCTCGGGCTGCGGGGCGTCGGGCGCAGGGGTCAGGGCGGCGAGACCAGCCCGCGCGCATGCGATCCGGTCAGCAACCCATCCCGGCTCATCCTCGGTGCCGATGGACCAAGGATCCGGCTCGCCTCGCTGGGCGGCGTCCTCGCGATCATAGGCGCGGGCCAGCGCCTCAAAGGCTGCATCATCCGCGCCGGGTTGCGGGGAGGCCCGGCCGGCCACGATCCGACGCGCCAGTGCCCCAGCATCGTCGGCACGTTCTTTAGCCCACTGGTCGATGATGGCGTCAGTGATATCCGGGCGGGGGTGATGGCTCGTCGCGCCCATCAGAACTGCACCCCTGTCACGGGCTCGGCGCCGCCTTCCAGCCGGTCCAATCGCTCGATCTCAGCGATGATCAGTGCGGCCGACTTGACCAGATCGCGGCGCGGCGTTGTCGGCTTCCACCAGATATTCTGCCAAGGCCAAGTCTTGCTGTAGGGCAGCTCGACCACGCAATTTGCAGCGGCCAGGGCGTAAGTCGCGCCAGCCGCTGCCAGCTCACCGTCGGTATGCTCGTCGTCATGATCGCGCGACCAGCCCTCGGCCGTGATCTGGCGCTGGCGCTCGGCCAGCACATCACCCCACGCCTTTGGGGCATTGACCATGGTCAGCGTTTTGTGTGGTTTGCTCATGATGCCTTCCTTCTGATCCCTCGGGATGGCGGCGCGAGCCGCGCCGCGCACCGGAAGGGTCAATCCGCGCCGATCTCCGGCCGGCCCATCATCAGGGGCACGCCGGTTTCGCCCTGGGCGTAGTGCATCGCCTCCCGGGCCGCATCGCGCAGCGCCGCATCGGGGTTGTAGATCGAGGCGATGAACTTCACGTCCTGGCCGGCCTTGCGATAGCGGAAGCGCACGGCGAGACGGTAAAGCGCGCCTTCCTCGAAAACCGGGATCGCGATCATGAAGAGGTTCGGCAGGGTCAGCGGGCTTCCGTCCGGGCTGCGATGCTCGGTCAAGAACTGCACCTGCGCCTCACCAGTGTCCCGGTTGGTCTTTACCTCGATGTGCCCGACCTCGTGGATCTTCAACTCGCGCGACAGCAGGTTGATCGCGGCATACTGACCGAACCGCCCCTGGATCTTGGCGGCAATGTCGATCATCCGCTGTTCCCAGTCCTCGATCTGGTCGCCAGGCTTGCCCAGAAGGGCCGGGGTGGGGTCGAGGAAGTCGCTGGCCTGGGCCTCGATGAATTCGCCGAACACGTCCTTGTCGAGGGCCTTGCCGTCAATCGCGCGCCAGCGCTTCCATTCTTCGGAGACAGGGAAATCATAAACCGCGCGGTGCCGGCGGCCATAGTTCGCGGCCGGGTCGCCGGCTTCCGGCGCAACCACCGGGGCGCCCTGGCCGTGGTAGTCGATCACCGAAATCAGCTTGGGCGCAGGATGGATCTGGCCGAACAGTGCGGTATCCGCGCCCTTGAAGCGATTGGTCCAGCTGATCAGGCTGTCAAGATCGGCCAGCACCGCCTTGCCGGTGCGCTGGAGCGGTTTCAGCGCCTCGACCACGGCGCGGTGCTTGGCCGTCAGATCCTCGACGCGCAGGCCTTCGGGCACGGCGACCAAGAAGGGCGCCTCGGGCTCGTCTGCCGTCGGCATGCTGATGGGCTGGATTTCGCCCAAGCGCGGCATCTCGGCCAGCAGCGTCTCGGCAATGTTCTTCGGGGTCTCGGTGGTCATGGGCTGTCCTTTACTCAGCGGCGCGCAACTCGCGCTTGCCGTTGCCGGCATCGCGGATTTCCATGCGGGACTGCGCGGGGTTGTGGGTGGTGATGCCGCCATCGCCGGTCATCCATGCGACGGCCTTGCGCTTCGGCGCTTTAGGGCCGACGATCTTGTCATCCATCGTCATCTGGGTTGCGCCGAAAGGATCGACGGCAACGTCGATGGTGATCGTGATCTTGCCCTTGGCCGTGGTCGCATACTGCTGCGCAAAGCTGCGCATCTCGACGTTGTTCGCCTCGATCCGCGACAGCAGGTCGGGCAGGTAGTCGCCAGCGTCGGCCAGCGACAGCATTTGGTCGAGGCTGCGCATCTGGGGGGCAGAGGTGGGGATTTCCATGCCTCAGGCCTCCTCATCCTGCTCGATCCGCGCACGGACGAAGCAATCCTTGGCCTCGACCAGCTTGCGCATGCCGGCGGTCTTCTCGGCGCCCTCGGCGAGCGCGCCGTCCATCTCCTGCGCCAGCGTGTCGATGGGTTTCACCACCGCCTGCAGGTGCGGCGGCAGGTGATCGTGGCGGAGCCATTTCAAAAGCCGGTTCATGGGCTTCTCCTGATGATGAGGTTGGAAGAACGGCCCGGCGCGCGCCGGGCCGCGGGCATGCGCTATTCCCAGAAACCGCCGTAGCCGTAGCCGTTGCCGTCGCCGTAGCCGTTGCCGTTGCCGTCGCCGTTGCCGTTGCCGTAGCCGTTGCTGTGAGTGGCCCGGTCCAGGTATTCCTGCTCGTCTTCCTTGAGCAGCTTCCTGATCTCGCTTGCTCTCATCGCAGCCGGGATTGGCACTCGCTTGGCGATGCGGATCAGGGCGGCATAAGCGCCCGACACGCAGGCGCCCTCCCTGATGACATCGTCGATGGTGAGCAACGGATCGTCATCGATCACGCTGCCGTCCATTTGATCCAGGCCTCCGGGCTGATGTCGAACACGGCGGTGATGTCGTGCAGCACCGGGATATCGGCGGGCGCGCTGATCCGGCTGCCCGAGTTCGGGCCCGCCTGGCACAGTTCCATGAGGCCGCGCTTGGTGTTCCAGTAGATCGCCATGCGGGCCTCTTTCAGCGCCATGGTCGGTGCGGCCAGATCCTGATCGGCCTGCACCAGCCCAGCGAATACGCCGCGGTGCTTGGTGGTGACCAGGATGGGGCGCATCCCGGATGCGGCGTCTTGGGCCGCGGCAAGAATGGCAGGGGCTGCGGGGTTCATTGGAAACGTCCTCTTGCTCAATGCCCGGAACCGCCGGGCGCGGTGTGAAAGGAAAGATGCTGGCCGCTTCCCGAGGGAGGTCCGAGAAAGGAAGCGGCCAGCCAGTGAGGGTGCGACAAGCGATCAACGGCACCCAACCCGGGCGAGAGGCTAAGCCTCCCGCTCATTCGGCGGCCGCGTGGTGGCGGCCAGAAGCTTGCGGATATCGAAGGCCAGGGGCGTGTTGCCGATGGCCGGAACCTCGGCCAGCACCCGCTGGAGCAGCTCCGCCGCGCGCAGGTAATCCGCCATCATCACCGGCATGCCGCCGGCGAAATCGCGCGAGAGGATATCGGGATCGCTCATGTGACCTCCTGAGCGCCCTTCGGGCCGAACTCGGCGTGCAGCGCGGAAATGATCGCCGCGCTCACCCGCCCGGCCGATGCGGTGTTCAGGTTCTCGATCGCAATCCGCGCAATCGTCAGGCCGGTGAGCCGATCAACGATTTCTCCGCCGCGCACTTCGAAGAACCGGGGCTTCATCACAGCCCCTCCGAGATCGCGACCCAGCCAGCCTCCCGCGCCTGGGCGGCAGTGGGCGACAGGAAGTCCAGCATGTCCTGCGCATCCACGGCGCCGACCACCCACCCGAGGCCAAGTCCGATCAGCACCAGAACAACGACGCCCAACCAGATGAACAGGGCGGCCCAGGCGACGGGCCGGCGGTCCTCGTCGTCGAAGATCGACCGCGCGAGATCATCGGTGGGGCAAAAATCGTGGACCGGCACGCGCGGGCGGCGGTGGGCATCGCGCAGCGCGATCTCCTCGGCCTCGGCCTCGGCCGAGGCCAGGCGCGCGGTCGCGGCGACAAAGGCCTGTTCGTTCCCATGCATGGCTGCTTCTCCCGTCGGCGGGGTGCCGATGGGTTGCATAAATACACGCAGTTGCGTGCATTGCAATTGAAAACACGCAACTGCGTGCATATCGGTATAGCGGACCCGATTCGCCACGGCTATGCTGCCGGCAGGGCGGGCGCGGCGCTCACCCTGCCGGCGCCGGCTGTGGCGCATGAAAAAACCCGCCATAGGGCGAGCTGAGGCTGGAACATGAAGTCTTGCGAATCCCTGATCCGCGACCCGATGCTGGGGCGACTGCTGGCAAGGGGTGCGGGAATGAAGCGCGATCTGGATTACATGCGGCAATTGCTCGCGGAGTTAGAGGCATCGGAGCAATGGCAACATGAAATCGGTCTGTCCGACGACGAAGATGATCTCGACGAAAAGCGGGACTATCACGTCATTCTGCTGCGCGATGAGGGGCTTCTGGAGCGCATTCAGCCGGGCATCTACCGGATGACTGCCAAGGGCCACGACTTCCTAGATCACACCAGGGACGACACGATCTGGAGTAAATCAAAAGAAACCGTATCGACCCTGAAGGACCATAGCATCAGCATGCTGATGAGCGTGGCCGAGGGCTATGTTCGCGCCAAGCTACGCGAGATCACGGGATTGGACCTTTAGACCGCGCCGGGCTGTGACACGTGAAAAAGCCCGCACGAGGCAGGCTTGTCTGTTAGTTGGCCGGGGTATCTTCTGGGTTGTAGGGTCGGCGGAAAGTTGCCTAAAGTTCTTGGAATGTTCTTGCGAGTCGGAGGGGTGATGGAGGTTCCAATCGCAATTGCTCTTGATCTGTGGTCTAAGCTTGATCCCGTTCGTCAACGCATTGTCCTTGACCATCTTCGTGCTGGGTTTGCATCTCGCGGCCTAACTTCGCCAGTAGATCAAGGGTTGTCTGGCGCAGATCCTCGGGCGCAGCCGCAAGGTAGTTGAGATATGCGATAGTTTGAGCGTTTGCTCGGACCCCAGTATAGACGTAGATGGCGGCCTCTTGGCCCAACTCGTCTAAGATCGCGGCCAATTTCTGTTGGACGGGCGAGGATCCGCGACTGAAGGTTTGCTCCAGGTAGTTGGGGCCAAGCCCCGCGGCTATGCTCAGCGCGCGCAGGCTACGTCCATCTTCGCTTATTGCGGCCCGAAGGCGCTGCACCCATCCATCTTTCATAGCTATTTAGCTATCACCGCTGTGCAACCGATGCTTGCACGCAGTTGCGGGTATTGAATTACACGCAACTGCGTGTATATGTCGGCTATGGACCGTTCGCTTCTCACCGAGATTGACAGTTTTATCGCCGAAACCGGTCTTTCCGAGCACCGCGTTGGCGTGCTTCTTGCGGCCAACGGACGGCTCTTACCTCGTTTGCGGAAGGGGGGGCGCGTCTGGCCGGATACGGAGCAGAAAATTCGCGACGCGTTGCATGCGGAGCGCGCAAGGCGCTGTCCCTCCGAGGACGCGGCATGAGCCTTCATTCTCATTCCGCGCCCTCTTTCCGTTCTGGTGATCGTCCTTCTGCACGGGGACACAACAGCACAGGATTATCTGAAATGTCTTTCCGAAAATGCGGTGGCGAGGAGGCCGAGCGCGCCTGGTTCGCCGGCCTTCTGTGGCGCGCGTTCCCGGAGGCGCGGTCGGAGAACGAGCTGGCAGAGATCGCGGCCAGCGTGCTGACTTCGGACAGCCGGCCGGTGACGTCGCGCACGGTGCGCAACTGGCTGCGCCGCGAGAACGCCCCGCATTTTCGCTATGTGCTGAAGGTCATCGCCCTGGTCGGTGCCGAGGCGGTGTTCCAGGTCATCGATCCGGAGGTGCAGTAATGCGGATCTGGTGGCGCATCGCCCAGCGATATTACGAGGCCCGCCGCCGGCGGGCTCTGCGGCTGGCGGGAGAGTCCGCCGCCGCGGCCGATCGGTTCACAGCGCAATCGGAAAAGTTTTTCCACAAGATCAAGGGGGCACGGAAGCAATGACCGATACGGTTCTCAAGGCGCCCAAGCATCTGCACGGGCCCCTGCCCAGCAATGTCTCCCCCTCGCTGCTTGTTGAGCGTGACGACTGGGCCTTGGCAAGGCTTGGCGAGGGTCGCTCCTACCGGATGGTTGCCGCGGCGCTCGGGATCTCGGCGAACGGGGTATATCTGGCGGTCCGTAGGGCGCGCGAACGGAAAATGGCGCATGAGCGGCGGCAAGCGGAAAACGAGAGCGGGCGCGCGGCTCCGCCCTGCTTGCGTAAATTCCAGGTCACCCTCGACAGTCCGAAATCGGGGCTGGTCAGCCATGTGATCCGGGCCGTCGATGCGAAGGCGGCGGGCGTGCGCGGGTTGCGATCCTATCCCGAGGGCACGACCCTCGTCGGCGTGAGGGCGATAGCATCGGAGGATGCCGCATGAGCCCGCCGCGCAAGATCGAAATCCCCGGATACGGCAGCGCCCGCGAGGCGGCCGAAGCTCTGGGCGTGACGGTTCAGACCGTCCACAAGCACATGCGCGTTCATGGCGATCTGTCGCGGCTCGAAAAGCCGGCGCCCGATCCCATCGCCATGCCGGACGGCAGCACCGCCGCGAGTTATACGGACGCGGCGGTTCGGCTGGGCGTGAGCGAGGGCTGCATCCGGCATCACATGCACCGGCACGGCCATCTGCGCTTCGTGGGCCGTGATCGCCGGGTCCGGACCATGGAAGGCGACGGGGCGAAGCAGCGCGTCAGGCTGGAGGAGGTGCCGGGGGTCGAGGTCGATCTTGCCGATCCGCGCCCGGAAACCGCGCCCCGTGGTGGGCTGGTGGTTTCCGGGCCGCGCGCGGCCGGGCGTCGTGTCGATGTCGAGGCGGTGATCGAGACCATTCGGCAGTGCCGGGATGAGGTCCTGGCCGAGCGCGAGGCGGCGGCATGACGCGAGATCAACGTGACCTCTTCGGCTCCATGGTTAACCTCTGGGAGGAGGCTTTGGCGCATGAGGGCAGGCCGGAAGATGCGATCGCATTGCTGGCCGATGCCTGCGCCTATGGGCTGAACGAGGGTGATTTCGATCCTCGACCAATAGTCGATCGCCTCCATGCGTCATTCTCCTCGCTGCATCGCGCAAAGCATGTGGGGGTGCGGCAATGACCGCGCCTTCTGCCAAGCCGCTTTCCGGCCAGAACCGCAGTTCCGCCGTCATGCAGCAGCGCACCGAGCCTCACGACAGTCTCGACGATTTCCCGACGCCGCCCTGGGCGACGCGGGCGCTGTGCGAGTGGATCAGGGACCGCAGTCTGCCGCCCATCCATTGCCTGTCGTGCCGCGAGCCGGCGGCGAACCGCGGGCATATGGTCAAGCCGTTGCGCGAGTATTTCGACGTCGTGTTCGGCAGCGACATCCACGACTACGGCGCCGGCTTTCCGATCCGCGACTTTATAGGAATGGAGTGCCCGCAACCCGTTGATTGGACCATCACCAATCCGCCGTTCCGGTTGGCCGAGCAGTTCATCCAGCGCGCCCTGGCGACCTCGCGTCGCGGCGTCGCGATGATCGTGCGCTCTGCCTTCCTGGAAGGCGTCGGGCGCTACCGCGACCTGTTCAGCGCCTTCCCGCCCAGCGACATCCTGCAATTCACGGAACGTGTGGTGATGCACAAGGGCCGGCTTTCGGCCAAGGGCAGCACCGCCACCGCCTATTGCTGGATCGTCTGGCGCAAGAAGGTCCAGGGCAACGGCACCCGGTTTCACTGGCTGGCGCCCTGCCGCAAGCATCTGGAGCGGGATGGGGATTATCCGGCGGGGCCTGCCGAGATGGTTGAGGGGACGTTGCTGTGAGAAGCCATCGCAACCGTCACGAAAACGCATTCCGTGCCGGCGCCCGAGAGGGCATCCGCGACTTTCTCGCGGACCTGCTGGCGCTGACACCGCCGGCTGCACACGCGGATCTCAAGCGGCTTGCCGCCAACGTCGCGGCCCGGCCGAAATATCAACGGATCGAGAAGGACCAGACGTGACCCGTGCTGAAATCTGCGCGGAAGCCGCGCGCATCACCACGCAGGACCGCAATGCCACCCATGGCCGGCCGGAAGACACGTTCGGCATGATCGCCCGGGTCTGGGGTGCGCGGCTGGGGCTGGAACTGACTCCGGCGCAGGTCTGCATCCTGCTTGCCGACCTGAAAACCTGCTGTGCCTGGGCAAATCCCGGCCATCTCGACAACTGGGTCGATCTGGCGGGCTACGCGGCCTGCGGCGGCGAGATCGCGGCGGGGGAAGCGGTATGAGATCCTTGCAGGCCGTGCCGGCGGGCGAGATCGACGAATATCCGCTCTCGGTCGAGGATCGGCTCGACAGCCATTACTTCATGGCATGGGAGCGCCGGCGCTGGCTGAACAGCGACATGCGGCTGCGCGGCACACCCGAGTGCCGGGCCTTGTTCTTTGACCTGATCAACATCGCATACGACCAGGCGCCGGTCGGCACCCTGCCAAACGACCCCGATTTGCTGGCCCGGCTGCTCATGGTCGATCCCACGCATTTCCAGCAGCTCTGCCGGCTGGAATATGGTCCGCTGCACAAGTGGTATATGGTCAGGTGCGGCGGCGAGATCAGGCTCGCGCATCCGATGGTCCTGCGGTCGCTGCAGGACGCCATCGCCCGGCGCGAGGACAACCGGGCCAAGAACGAGGCCGCCAACGCCGCCAAGCGCCTTCAGCGGCTGCGCATCACGGTCTCGGGTTATCACAAGGAACTGGCCGCCAATGACGCGGCTGTCCGCTGGATCGATGAGTGGCTGCAGAAGGAAGGCTGCGAATATCGGTCCGCATCATGGCTTGAGCGCGCGATCAGCGCCTGGGCCGACCACTCTTTCATGTTGGCTGGAAAAGGCGGCGCCAGGGGCGTCTCCAGATTGTCCTGAACTGTCCGGAGGACAGTTTCAGACAGTCTCGGACAATCTCGGACTGTCCTGCACGACAGGGACATAGACAGAGACATGAAAAGGAAAAGACAAAGGCCAATCCCGGACACTGAACCGGTGCGGCTTGTGGATAAGTCAGCAGGCTGGAGAAAAGAGGTGTTGGGATGAACGGCGAGGAACAGGCCCAAGGCGAAAAGCGGGTGATGCGGCTTCTGGTCGAGCCGCTGAAGAAAAGAGGGCTGGCGAAGCCGACGACGCTGACCGTTGCAGGCTTTGACGAAATGATCAGGGATATGTGCGCCCGGTTGGCCTATATGTCGGAGGCCAGCCTTATGGCGCTGGAAGAGCAGGTCGCCGCGAACCCGGGCGGAAAGGATCGCGACCGCTTTCCGATCTCCAACCTGATTCTGTCTTGGGCGGCGGACATCCAGCCGCCGGGCGACGGTGCATCGCCCTTGATCAGGGCGGTCTTTGCTCATGCCTGCGGGCAAACGGCGCTGGCCGAGGGCTGGGCGCCCGAACTCCTGGCCGAGTTGCGCAAGACGCGGCGTTGGCCGGGCGGGTGGACGCTCAAGACCATTCGCGAGGGCGCAGGCCCCGCTCTGCGACGGTTGCACGATCTGGATGCGCGCTTGGCGCGCGAGGGCGAGATTGGACCGGCAGACCGGGACTGGCGGGATCAGCGCCTGGCTGCGATCCGGCGGTGCTGGGAAATCGCGGAAGGGCAGGCGTGATGACGGTGTTCAACAGCAAGGCAGGGGCGGCGCGCCGCCTGACCGAGCAAGAGCGGCTGGCCGCGATCATCGCCCGGGCGACGCCCGTCGAGGGCTGCGGTCCGCTGATCCCGGTCGCGCCGGCGCGCGGGCCTCAGGTGGCGTTTGTTCCCCATGTCGTCATGCCGGACGAAAAGGCTGCGGACGGATACAAGGTCGAGCGCACCGGCTGGCGCGGGTTCAGCGCCGCGCGTGCGGCCGACGTCTTCGATGTGCTGGAGCGGATCGCTGCGAAGCGGAAGGACAAGGACGGGAACCCTGGCGGGTCGCCGTTCAGCAAGGGGCAGGTCAATGTTGCCCGGCTCTATCGCGATCTGGTCGAGCGTCACGACGCCGGCGGTATGCGTTGCGCCAGCCTGGAGGCACGGCGCGGCTCTGGACCATCAGGCGGGGGCGAGTTCATGGATGCCTTCATCGCCGAGGGTGAGCAGATCGCCCTGATGCGGCGTCGGATCGGCCATGGCGTCGCCATGGCGGTGCGGCGGGTTCGACCGTCGAAGCGTGGCGGGCCCGATGCTCGGCCGATCCTTGACCGCGCTTTGGTCGATGCGATCTGCCTGGAAGGTTGCTCGTTCAGAGCCGTTCTGGAGCGTCATGGATGGGCGCCGTCCGGTCAAAACACAAGGGCTGTGATGGTGGCGCTGGCGGCAATCCTGGACCGCATGCAGGGCTGCGGACTGGGCGCACATCACAAACCCTCTTGACGTCTTATATCTCACGGCCCTATCAATATTGTCATCATCACGAATTGCGCCCGCAGGGAACATGTCCCGAGCGGGCGTTGTCATTTCCGGGATACCCGAGCGCGCCTGCCGACATGCGCGATCAGCAGGGCCAGCTGCATCGGCAGGGTGGCTGGCCCGCCATATCAGCGAGGCGATCATGGGCAGGCTCAAGCAGCTGGCGCCGCGCGTCGGCTCGTTGTCGGCGCGGGTGTCGTCTATCGGTGCCGGGGCGGATCGGCTCAAGCGGCGCGACCAGATGGTGCCGTGGCGCAAGTGGTACAAGACGGCGGAATGGCAGCGGCTCCGCTGGGACTGTCTGGTCTCCGCGCTGTTCACCTGCGCCAGATGCGGTCTCATTGGTGAGAGCCGTGACCTGGTGGCTGACCATGTTCGCCCGCATCGCGGCGACCGTGACCTGTTCTTCGATCCAGGCAACCTGCAATGCCTTTGCGCGACCTGCCACAACCGGGACAAGCAGCGCGAGGAGCGGTCTTGCCGCCCGTCGTAACGCCGCCAGTTCCGGGCGCATCGCCGCCGATGGTGAGGTTGCCACCCTGTGCCTGGTGCGGATCGCCTGCGACAGGGCCGCGCTGCCCGGGCTGCGGTGCCCCGACCCCTTGGGGTGTGCGGCCGCCCGGCAAGTGACCTCGAAATCCGCGCGGATCGCCGCGCCGCCCACGAAAATCCGGCGGGTCAGGTCGATCCGACCTCGAAATTGGCCCGATCCGGTCGAAAATGCCTCGAAATCGGGCAGATCGACCCCTCGGACCCCCAAGCAGGGGGGTGGGTCGAAAGTCAGGGGGTCAATCCGGCCCGGACCCGCGCCCCCCTCATTTGGAGATTTTTTTCTGATGGCAGAGGTTTTCGACCTGTTCGGAAACCCCGTTGACGCGGGGTCCGGCAAGCCCGGCCGTCCCCGTAAGGTGGCGACGCTGGAAGATCGTAACAAAGTCAACATGTTGCTGGCTGTGGGCTGGTCCAATGAACGGATCGCCGCCGTTCTCCGCATGTCGCTTCCGACATTTCGGCGGCTTTTTTTTCAGGAGCTGAAGATCCGCCCCATCGCGCGCGACATGCTGGACGCGCGCCGGCTCGAGCTGGCCCTTGCCGCCGCCCAGGCTGGCAACGTCGGCGCCATGCGCCAAGTGGATCGCCTGTTGGATCGGTTCGACCAGATGGAGGCAGAACGCTCCTATGCGTCCCGGCCGAAAGATCAGCCCGAGCCGAAAGAGAAGCTGGGAAAGAAGGTTCTGGACGAGGTGCTGGCGCTGGACGCCGACGCGGCACTGATGCTGGAACTGGACCAGGAGACCATGGGCAATGTCCGCCACTGAGGCGCTGCCGCGCTTCGCCTGCCCTGACTGGTGGGAGAAGCTGCAGGCCGGCGAAGTGCCGATTGCCGAGGTTCCCGTCAACGAGGCGAAGGCGGCACGGGTGCTGGCGTTCTTCAACCGGCTGCGGCTGCCCGACGTGCCGGGCAATCCGCCGATGTCGGAAGCCTGCGGCGACTGGTTCAAGACCATCCTGGTGGTGTTTTTTGCCAGCGAGGATCCGGACACGCATCGCGAGCTCGTCTGGGAACTGCTGTGCATGGTCCCGAAGAAGAACTCGAAATCGACCTATGTCGCGGCGCTCGGGCTGACGGCGCTCTATATGGAGGAGGCGCCGAACCGGCAGATGCTGCTGGTGGGTCCGAGCCAGAACATCTCCGAACGGTGCTTCGACCAGGCGCAGGGGATGATCAACCTCGACGACAAGCTGAAGCTGATCTTCAAGGTGCAGGAGCACCTAAAGACGATCACCCGGCGCAAGACGGGCACGGCGCTGGACGTCAAGACCTTCGACACCCAGATCGTCACCGGGGAAATCCCGGTGCTCACCATCATCGACGAGCTGCACGAGCTGGGAAAGAAGGCGAAGGCGGCGAAGGTGATGCAGCAGATCCGCGGCGGCGGCATCACCAAGGTTCGCGGCAAGGTGCTGATGATCACCACCCAGTCGGACGAGATGCCGACAGGCATCTGGAAATCGGAGTTGAAGAAGGCCCGGGCGATCCGCGACGGCAAGGGTGGCCCGGCGCCTATCATGTTGCCGGTGCTCTACGAGTTCCCGGAAGAGCACCAGCGCAACGAGAAATACTGGCGTGACCGGGAAAACTGGCACCTGGTGCTGCCGAACCTCGGCCTGTCGATCGACGAGCAGGCGCTCGAGGACGATTACGAGAACAACGGCAAGGTCTCGAAAGAGGCCGAGCAGATCTGGGCCAGCCAGCATCTGAACATCGAGATCGGTGTCGGCCTAGGCGGCGATGCCTGGTCCGGTGCGGTGCATTGGGAATCGGCCGCTGCCGACTGGATCACGCTCGACCGGCTGCTGGACGAAAGCGACGTCTGCACCATTGGCGCGGACTGGGGCGGTGCCGACGATCTGGCGGCGCTGGCCGTTCTCGGTCGCCGGTCGCGCGACAAGGTCTGGCTGCTCTGGGTTCGCGCCTGGGCGCGCGAGACAGTGTTCAAGGCCCGGCCCCAGATCGCCGATGCGTTGCGCGGGTTCGAAGAAGACGGCGACCTCCGGGTTGCGGCCACGCCGGAGCAACAGGCGATCGAAGCGGCCGAGATCTGTGACCGCGTGCGGCAGGCAGGCCGCTTGCCCGAGGCAGGCGGCATCGGCCTCGACGCCGCCGGAATTGCGCTTCTGCTCGATGCGCTGGAGGAAATGGGGATGGTTTCGCCGCTGGTTCAGGCTGTCCAGCAGGGCTGGAAGCTCCAGACCGCGGTTTCGACGGTGCCGCTCAAGCTGGAATCGCGGCGCATGCTGCACGCCGACCAGCCGATCATGAACTGGGCGGTCGGCAACGCCAAACAGGAGCTCAAGGGGAGCAATTACATGGTGACGAAGCAGGCTTCCGGCTCCGCCAAGATCGATCCCCTGATGGCGGCCTTCGATGCGGCGATGCTGATGTTCAGCAACCCGCAGGCCGCGCCGCCGATCGGCGATTTTCTGGCCAACCCGATCATGGTGATCTGACATGGACATGCCCAGGGGCATCATTGACAGGTTCGGTCGCCCCATGGCCGCGCTGTCGGATCTGACCAAGGATCAGCGCCTGACGCTGCAGGGCGGCGATCTGGGCTATTACGTCGCCAGCAACGGCTCGGGAAAGGTCGTCACGCTCTCTGCCGCCATGACGATTTCGGCGGTATGGGCCTGCATCGCGCGGAGCGCGCAGGCCATGGCCTCGCTGCCGTTGGACCTGTATCGCAAGACGGCGAGCGGCCGGCAGGCCCAATCCGGCGCGTTGGCCGACCTGATCAGCCTGTCGCCGAACGAGGATCAGACCCCGGTCGAATTCTGGGAGGGCATGTTCTCGTGGATGCTGACGACGGGCAATGCCTATGCGGAGATCTTCTGGATCAATGGCCGGGCGGCCTCGCTGACGCCGATCCCCTCGACCCATGTGACGCCGATCCGGAACAAGGTGACGAACCAGCTGTCCTATGAGGTATTGGAACTGGGCAGTTCGCGCCGGCGTGTCGTTCAGCGGCAGGACATGTTCCATCTTCGCGGCTGGGGTTTCGGCGGCGACGAAGGTCTGTCGCCGATCCGCTGGGGCACGCAATCCCTCGGCGCGGCTATGGCGGCCGATGAGGCTTCGGCCAAGATGTTCGGCTCGGGCATGCAGGCCTCGGGCGTCCTGAAGACGAACCAGCGTATCACGCCGGAACAGCGCCCGCAGTTGCAGGCGATGATGAGCGAATATGCCGGATCGACCAAGGCCGGCAAGTTGATGATCCTCGAAGCCGGCATGGAGTTCGAGCAGCTGACGCTGAACCCGGACGATGCCCAGATGCTGGAAACCCGGCGCTTCTCCATCGAGGAGGTTTGCCGCTGGTTCGGCGTGCCGCCGATCGTCATCGGCCATTCCGCCGAAGGCCAGACGATGTGGGGCACGGGGGTCGAGCAGATCTTCCTGTCCTGGATGCAGCTGGGGATCAACCCGGTGCTGAAAAAGGTCGAGCAGCGGATCCGCAAGCAGCTGATCCCGGTTCGCGATCAGCGCGACCTCTATGCCGAGTTCAACCGCGAGGCCATGCTCCAGATGGACAGCAAGGCCAAGGCCGAATTCATCCGCGCTATGGTGACCATGGGTGTCATGAAGCCGGATGAGGCGCGGGACAAGCTCAACATCGAGCGTGAGGGCGGCGCGGCGGACCTGCTGTGGATGCAGGGCGCCATGAAGCCCGTGGACGTGATTCTCAAAGGGAAGTGACGATGGCCAAGAACCATATGCCGGTCGCGCATTTCGGTGTGCGGCCAGAGAACGTGCGAGCTGAGTGCGCCCCAAAGCCCGCCTTCGAGAAGTGGCAGCCCGAGCTTCGCGGCGCCCGCTCGGAGGCCGCGAACACGGAGGAAGGCCCGTTCGTCATCGATATGATGGACGTGATTGGCGAGACGTGGGACGGCTACGGTGTCACTGCGCGCCGTGTCGGAGCGCTTCTGCGCTCGGCGGCAGGCAGGCCGATCATCGCGAACATCAACAGTCCGGGCGGCGACGTTTTCGAGGGTCTGGCGATCTATAACATGCTCCGCACGTACGAGGGCGACGTTACCGTTCGCATTCTCGGCCTCGCTGCCTCGGCCGCTTCGGTCATCGCCATGGCGGGCGACCGGGTAGAAATTGCCCGCGCCGGGTTCCTCATGATCCACAACACGTGGGTGTTCGCTGTCGGTGATCGTCACGATCTAACCACGGTGGCGGGCCAGCTCGGCGCATTCGACGAGGTGCTGGCCGATCTCTATGCGGTTCGCACGGGGATCGAAGCGGCTGAAATCGGTCAGCGGATGGATCGCGAGTTCTGGGTATCCGGCAAATCGGCCGTAGATCAGGGCTTCGCCGATGACCTGTTGGATGCTGACCAAATCACGATTTCCAATTCACTCGCGGTTGACGGTCCGAAAATCCAGTATCTGCGGCAGACCGAGGGTGCGCTTGCGCTCTATGGGATGTCTCGGTCGGAACGCCGCAGCTGCTTGAAAAACCTTACCGCCAAGCCGCGCGCTGGCGATGACGACATGCCGGGCGCTGTCGAGACGATGGCCAACCTGACCGGGTGGGCCAAATCCCTATCGGCCAAAATGGAGAACTGACATGGCCTTCGACATGGAACAGGCGTTCGGCGAGTTCAAAGCCGAATTCGACAAGGTCACCGGCAGCATCAACAAGAGCGCCCAGGCGGCGCTGGACGAGGCCAAGCGCCTCGGCGGGCTGACCGAAGAAACCAAGGCCAGCGTGGATAAGGCGCTGGCGGAGCAGGGCGAGCTCAAGGGCCGCCTGGACGAGATGCAGGCTTCGGCCCGCGAGCTCGAGCAGCGCGTGGCCAACGGCGTCCGTGGTGGCGCCGGGACCGCGAAGTCCCTCGGCCAGATGGTTATGGACGAGGCAACCGACAAGATCCGGGCCCTCGCGAAGAGCGGGGTGCAGGGCGATCAATCGCTCGGCGTCTTCAACGCGATCACTTCGCTGCCGGGTTCCGGTGGCGTTCTGCTGCCCGAGCGTCGGGAAAGCGAGATCATCGCCGAACCCGACAAGAAGCTGGTGGTGAAGGACCTGGTGACGGTGGGTCAGACCGACCAGCCGCTGCTGAAGTTCTTCCGCGAGGTCGCGCGCACCGGCGCGGCGGGCATCGTGCCCGACGACGGCGTCACCGTGAAACCGCTGATCGACAAGACTTGGGTGTCGGAATCGGAGGAGGTTCGCACCATCGCGGGCCGGATGGAAATCCACAAGCACATGCTGGACGACATCCCCGCGCTGCGCACCGACATCGACACCACGCTGACCTATGAGGTCAACAAGGTGGAGAACGCCCAGATCCTCGCGGGGGATGGCACCGGCGAGAACATGTCGGGCCTGATCACCAACGCCACCGCCTACGGCCAGACCGCCCGGGAACCGGCCGGTGCGACCATCCTGGACCGCCTTCGCCTGGCCATCCTGCAGGTTGCCGCCGCCGGCTATGTCGTCGACGCCAACGTGCTGAATATCTGGGACTGGGCCGCTGCCGAGATGCTGAAGGACACGACCGGCCGGTACATCTTCGGCAACCCCTTCGACGGCACCGCGACGCCGCGTCTCTGGGGCCGCCGCATCGTCGACACCGAGGACATGCCCGAGGGAGATTTCCTGACCGGCGCGTTCAAGATGGCCGCGACCTACTACGAGCGCCAGGGGATCGAGATCCTGCTGTCGTCGGAGAACCGCGACAACTTCGACAAGAACATGCTGACGGTTCGGGGCGAGAAGCGCGGTGTCGTCGCGGTCAAGCGCCCCTTGGCGCTCTGCTACTACACCCCGACCCCCTGATGATCCCGCCGGGCGCGGCGCTGGTTGCGCCCGGTTCAACCCCGAACAGAAGGAATTCGGACATGCCGAAATTGAAAGCGCTCCGCGGCGCGATCGGGATCTATGGTCGGGTCAAGGCCAATGGGATCGTCGAAGTCGAAGACAAGGACGTCGAGAAGCTGCTCAAGACCAAGCGCTTCGTCCGGGCCACGGAAGCCGACATCGCCGCGGCGGAGAAGGCGCAGCAGGAATTCCTGGCGGTGAACATGACCGGGGCCGCGCCCGGGTTCGCGCCGGTGGCCACGCCCAAGCCGACCGACCGCCTGCAGGCCATGATCGATGGCGGTTCCATCAGCAAGGAAAAGGCCCAGGAGCTGGTCGCCCTGCAGATCGAGCTTTCCGATGACGAGGTGAAGGCGGCGCTTCAGCGCTGGATGGATGAGAGCCGCGCCGCGCTTATGGCCGTTCAGACCGAGGTGTCGGCCCGCGAGGAGGAACTCACCACCCGGGAGGAAGCCCATGCAGAAGCCGTTGCTGCCCATGAGGTCGAGGTTCAGCGCCTGGCAGAGCTGGCGGCCGATCTCGACAAGCGCGAGAAGGCGATTGCCGAAGCCGTCACCGCGAAAGCTTCGGCGCCTGATGATCAGGGCACTGCCGATGCGGCGGCCGAGGTCAAGGACGCGCCGAAGGGCAAGGCCGCGAAATGATCGTTCCGCTGGCCGATCTGAAGGCGCATCTGCGCGTCGATCACGATGCCGAGGATTGGCTGATCGCCAATATCGGCCTGGCGGCGGAGCTGCGGGTGCGCAACTGGATCGGCCGGCCGATCTATGCCGCAACCGAAGACCTGCCCCCGGCGACCGATCCCCGATACAGCCGATATCAGATGGTTGCCGACCAGGCGATCATCGTTGCCATCATGCAGATGGCAGATCGCATGTATCAGCAGCGCAGCGGCGAAGGTGACAGCTCCGGTGATGCGGTACCGCCCTGGACGGTGCGCGATCTTCTTTCCGGGTATCGGGTGTTCTTTCCGGTTCCGGATCAGGCTCAGCAGGGGGCGCCGTGATGGACACGGGGCAGTTGACCAAACGTGCCATGCTGCTTGAGCCGGTAGAGGCAACTGATGCTGACGGCCAGGTCGTCCAGTCCTGGGATGATCGCGGTACGGTCTGGTGCAACTGGAAGCCGCGGCGCGGCGGCGAGGGCGTGATGCAAGCACGGATCGAGAGCCGCAACCCGGCGATCATCACGGTTCGCGCTTCGACGCTGACCCGCCGCATCACCAGCGAATGGCGGGTGCGGATCGACGGGCGCGATTTCGATGTGCAGGAAGATCCGACCGAGACGCCGGATCGGTCGTTCCTGGAGTTTCTAGCGATGACGAAGGGCGCGAAATGAGAGCCGGCCGCATCCTTCGTCAGATCGTCCGGGCACGCATCCTCGACCAGGTGTCCGGCCTGACTGGCGTCTATGACCGCGCGACAGAGAGTTCGGCCTATCCCTATGCCACGCTGGGCGCCACCTATTGGACCGACGACAGCGTGGAATGCATCGAGGCGCGCGAGATCACGCTGCAAATCGACCTGTGGCATAGCCAGTCGAACAAGGGCGTCTGCGAGGATCTGACCGACGACATTGCTGCGGCCCTGCAAGGCTGGGCGGACGAGACGGCGCTGACCATGCATCCGCTGCATGTTTCGCTGGTCCGGATCATGGACGACCCCGATGGTGTCTCGGTGCACGGCGTGGTGCAGGTCGAGGCGATGGTGGAGGGATAGTCCTATCCCGGCTTATTCCGGCAAGCCTTGGGAGGTAAAATGATCAAAACACAGCTTCGTGGTGATAGCTTGAAAACGATCCTCACGATATTTTTGATTACACGCATCGGCCAGTGCTTGGTAGGCAGACATAGCTCGCTCGGCCTTTTGTTCGGCGGCCATCCGTTGGATTTCCTCAATCTGTCGGGCTCGCGCAGCGTCCTCTTTTGCCTTTTCTGCTTCTCGGAGTTTGCGATCAGCCTCTTTTCTCTCTGACTCCATTTTCTCCCTATCAAGGGTTGTTTTCAGGTTGGCGTATTCTTCTCGGGTAAGGAACCGACTGAGGTCTGCGTAGTATATATAGTCCTTCCCATCGAACTTTTTCAGGCATTGGATACCGTTCTTGATGTCCTGCTTGTTCACTGCTGTATAAGTTCGCAGGAGTGACTTTGCATGACGTTCCGCACTTTTAATTCTTCCGTCGGCGTACGCTTTCAAACACCACTCGGCTGGATTGCCGAGGGCGGGGGTAGAAAGAATAAGCAGTGATACGGTGAATAAATGTCGCATAGTTCCTCGGAGGCTGTCATGGCTCAACTTAACCCCCGGATCATCGCAAAGCTCAAGCGAATTCCTGACGTAGCCGTCGATGCTGCGCGCCTTGCGATGGAGGAGGGCGCCGAGGAAGTCTGCGAATACATCCGCAATCTGGTCCGTTCGACCTTCAGGCAGCAGTCCGGCGACATGATCCGGTCGATCGGCTGGACCTGGGGGGAGTTGCCCCCCGGCACCTTTATGATCGACGAGATTCGCAGCGGAAAGAACAAGGGCGACCAGTACGCCACCTTGCGGATCAGGATCTATGCCGGCGCCGGGGATGGCTTCTATTTCCGGTTCCATGAATTCGGAACCAAGGACGGCCTTCCGGCCCGGCCGACCTTTTATCCGGGCTGGAAGGCGAAGCGGGCCGAGTTCCGCAAGAAGATCCGTGACCGCGTCCGGGCGGCAATCAGGGAGGAGTGGCGCCGTGGCTAAGGCAATCTTCACGCGCGAGTTTCATTATACCAGCATGACGCGCAACGCAGGCTGGTCCGCCTATCCCAGGGATGAGCCGCAATATTACCCGCGAGAGTTCGTCGATGCGGCGGTCAAGGCAGGCTGCGCGAAAGAGTCTCCGCCTTCGGTTCGCAAGGGCCGGGCAAAACCGGCCGCCGAGGCCGATTAATCGGGCGCGACATCGGGCCCTTCAAACCGACCATGCCGCCCTGGGGCGGCATTTTTCATGGAGCTGAGGCATGGCAAAACCGATTACCGAGAAGTTCGAGCAGATGACGCTCGAGGTCGCCACCGACGAGGCTGGCACCACCTGGACCAAGATCTGTGGCCTGGTGGGCGTCACGATCACGCGGTCGGCCACCTTCGACACGAGCGAGGTTCCTGCGGATTGCGATGATGAGTCGCTGCCTCTCGATCAGGAACGGGCGCTTCGATCGCTGCAGGTGTCGGTCTCTGCCGACGGTGTCTGGGCGCAACAGTCCCACGAGATGATGCTGGACTGGTTCTACGGCGGTCAGAGCAACCTCATCCGGCTCGGCAACCAGAATGCCGCGGTCGGCGATACGCAATACGAGTCGGGCCCGGCGGTCATGACTACGCTGACCAACCAGCGGACCAAGGGTCAGAAGGTCACGGCATCGATCGCGCTGGAATTCGATGGCACGCCGACCCGCCTGCCGAGGGCGGCGTGATGGCGCGCGTCGTCATGCGTTGGGCGGGCGGCGAACACGCGGTCCGCCTTGGCATCGCCGAGGCCGAGGTGATCCAGCAGAACACCGATTGCGGACCCGAATTTCTGCTGAGCCGCATCAGCCTTGGTCAGTGGGAACTTCCTCATCTGATGGAGGTGATCCGCAATGGGCTGATCGGCGGCGGCATGGACGAAATCGAGGCCAAGCGGCTTGTCGATCGTGTGGCGGCGCAGCAGCCGTGGATTGTGCTGAAGAACCCGGCCATGGAGATCCTGTCCCTCGCCCTTTACGGCCCGCCGGAGGATCCGCTGGGGGAGGATATGCCGGCGGGCGATCTGACGCAGGAATTCTCCCCCGAGGAAAATGGAAGTTCAGCATCTATTACGGCTTAGGGGCGGTGCTGGGGTTCAGTCCTCGCCAGGTGGGCGAGATGACCCCTTGGCAGTTCCGTGCCTGCCTTGATGGCTATGGCCGGGCGCATGGCTGGAAAACGAACGGAGGCGGCGCGGCAGACGCGCTGTCCGACGCCGATCTCAAGGAAATGGGCATTGTGGGCTTCTGATGGCTGAAGAACCGGATCTGATCATATCGGCGGGCTTTTCGGATGCCCAGCTTGTTGCCGAGTCCAACAAGGTCGTCGCTGCGTTCCGCAAGCGCGGCGAGGAGGCGCAGAAGGCGTTCCAGGACGCCCGAGGCCGGGTGACGAATACCCAAGCCGCGCGGGCACATGCCCGTGACCTTGATCGCCTCGCCCGGCAGTACGATCCGGTCTATCGCGCCGCCAAGCGCTATGAGGAAGAGGTCAAGCGCCTCGATCGCGCTCTGGATGTCGGTGCCATCAGCCAGCAGCGCTATACGGCCGAGGTCGCCAAAGCCGCCCGGCAGATGCACCAGGCTGGCGAGACGATGCAGGACGCAGCACGCAAGGGTCAGCAGATGGGCACCGGATGGCAGAACCTCGGCTGGCAAGTTGGGGATTTTGCCACGCAGGTCGGTGCAGGCACCAGTGCTGCACAGGCGTTGGGTCAACAGCTGCCCCAGCTCCTTGGCGGTTTCGGAACCCTGGGCGCGCTGATGGGTGCTGGTGCTGCCATTGCAGTTCCGCTTGGCGCGGCGCTGCTCAAGGTGGCGATGGATACCGAGACGCTGGACGAGAAGCTCGACAGCCTGGAGAAGACCACCGGCGCATACTTGGACGCCGTCGAGGCAGCCGAAACTCCGCTGGAACAGCTCCGCCTCCAATACGGCGATCTTGCCGACGAGATCGCCCGAGTCAACGATCTGACTGCAGTCTTGACCTCTGTTCAGGCGCGGGCTGATCTCATGGGGTCCGCCAGCAAGTTCGCCGGGACGGTGTTCCCCGGCGCGGCCGTGTCTCGCGCCCCGGGCCTTGCGGATGCGGAATGGTCCGCGGTTCAGGAGGCGCAGGCGCGAAAGCTGGCGCGGGCAACGGGCGCGAGCGTCGAGCAGGTGGTGTTGCTGCAGATGGCAATGCGCCGCCTGGAAACCAGCAACAGCATCGAAGCGGTCCGGACGGATGCCGAGTATTTTCGGGACGTGTTGATCCAGATTGCAGGTAGTGCCGAGGCGGCGGCCCAGAAGTTTCCCGAGCAGATGGGGACCCTGAACACGCTGATCACCTCGGCCGCAGATCAGCTTGCGGCAGCGGATCGCCAGCGGCGCGAGGCGCAGCAGGATCTCCTGGCAACCTATGACGCGAATACGCAGAAGCTGAAGAAGCTGGCCGATGAGCGTCGCCTGGCCGAGGAAAGCCAGACCGAGGCGGTCAAGGCGGGAAAGAGCGAACAGGCCGATGCCTATGGCAGGGTGATCAAGGCCATCGATAAGGAGGTGCAGGCGGTTCGGCAGTCGATTGCCGAGATGGACGGCACCTTCGAGGCCAGCGTCAAGCGGATGCAGGAGCTGGCCGGCGGCCTCGGCGGCACTATCAATGACGCCATCAAGCAATGGACCGGGCTCAATCTCCGCGAATGGGGTCAGGCCGGGGCCGCGGCGAATAAGGGCATCCTCGACCTGATCGCCCAGCGGGAAAGCCGCGGCGATTACAATGCCACGCTCGATAACGGGCGCTGGACCGGCGGCGCGCGCAATCTGGTCAACATGACGCTGCGAGAAATCCGCGCCCTGCAGGAATCGATGAGGACCCCGGAAAACCGGGTGCTCTATGGCAACGGTGCCGGATCGTCGGCCTTGGGCCGGTATCAGATCGTCGGTTCCACCCTTGATGATCTGATGAAGCAGCTCAAGCTGACCGGTGATGAACTGTTCACGCCCGAGTTGCAGGATCGGCTGGCGATGGAGCTGCTGCGCCAGATCAAGCCTGGTGATGTGGAAGGTATCCGCAAGGTCTGGGCGGGCCTGGAAAACGTGCCTGCGCCGCTCATCCAGCAGGCTTGGGGTCAGCAGTCCATTTCTCGGGTTGATCCTGAGGTGCAGAAGGACCTCGACAAGGAGATCAAGGATCGCGAGCGGCTTGCCGAACAGGCCCGACGGTATGGCGACCAGCTGGCCCAGAACCTGCTGACCGAAAAGGAGGCTGCTCGCCTGGCGGCCGAACAAGCCGATCAGATCGCCGCTATCAAGGCGTCCGGCATGGATGAGGAAGCACAAGCCCGCGCCATCGCGGCCGTAACCGCCGAAACCGAGCGGCAGCGGGTCGTCATGACCCTGCTGGCCGAGGCCAAGCGCCGCAATGTCGATCTCGATGCCACTCTCTCCGACGGGTCCATGACCTACAAGCAGGCGATCGAGGCGCTCGGGGAGGCCAAGAAGGCCGATATCATCGCCACACAGGAGCGGGCGATCGCAGAGGGCAAGGCTGCCGAGGCGCAGCAGCTGATGGCGGATGCGCAGCAGCAGGTCAAACAGGGCTTGCTGGATTCGATCCTGGCCGGAGAGAGCTTCGCGGACGTCCTCGCCAATGTCGGCAAGATGTTCGCGCGCGCAGCCCTCGAGGCCGCCTTGTTCAACGAGGGAGCCTGGTCCTCGGCCGGTGGTGGCAACGGGCTCCTGGGCGGCATCGTGGGTGCGATCTTCGGCGGCTGGTCGGTCGGGGGCTACACTGGCCCCGGCGGCAAGCACGAGCCGGCCGGTATCGTGCACAAGGGCGAGGTGGTCTGGTCACAGGATGATGTCCGGCGCGCTGGTGGTGTCGGCGTCGTCGAGGGCATGCGGCGCGGCTCGCGGCTCCCCGGTCTCGCCGATGGCGGCGTGGCGATGCCCAGCATGCGGCCACCTGCCTTTCCTGTCGGGTTCGCTGCGCGCCGGTCCGCCTCGATCAACGCCACCTTTGCTCCGAACATCAGCATCGCGCCCGGTGTGACGCAGGCCGAACTGGCGATGACGATGGCTGCAGCCCGCCAGGAATATGAGCAAAACTTCATGCCCATGCTGCAGAAGCACCTGCCCAGCTATAACGAGCGATATGCCTGATGTCCGAAATCATCGACTGGCCGTGCAGCCTTATCCGGGCTCTGGATGTCAGCCATTTCATCCAGTGGACCTCGCGCGAGGCCGGGGCGAACCTGGCCGGCGTTCCGCAGATCATCACGCCGAACATGGGCGCCTGGCGCGTGGACATTACCATTCCACGCGATTTCGACGGCATGAGGGTCAAGGAATTCGAGGCGCTCGTTTCGGAAATGCGAGGCCGATACAATGTCGCCAACCTCTGCATCTGCGATCCCTACAAATACGGGTCCCGGGTCAGCCCCAAGCAGCTGCCTTTCACGGACGGCACATGGTTCAGCGACGGCACGGGATTTGTCGACCCGACGCAGAGCACGGAGCCAATTGTCACCACTGCACCGGTCGCGGCAGGGGATAATCAGCTCTATGTCGATCTGACCAACCCGGTTCGGCCGTCGTTCCGTCTGGGTGACATGTTTTCGGTCAACGGCTTCCTCTATCGCGTTGTCCGGCGCAATGCCGCGGGCTGGGTCAAGTTCGAGCCTGCCGCCCGGGCGCCGATCCCGGCTGGCACCGTTCTCCAGACCGATCCGCCCCGGTTCCGGGGGCGTTTCCTGGATGACATGCAGGGCCAGCGCACCCGCCAATACCTGAAATGGGGCCAGAGCATCACCGTCTCCTTTATCGAGGCCTTCGACCGATGACGCCCGAACTGGCCGCTTTCCTCGACAGTGATCCCGAAGTGGTGCCGCTGGTCCGGCTCTTTCACCTGAATTTCGGCTCGGTCGAGTATTATCTGAACGAAACCGAGGTTCCCTTGACCTTCTCCGGCCAGACCTGGGCGCCATGCTTCGGCTGGATCGTCGCTGATCCCCTGCGCGTCTCTGCCAATCCCTTCGACGCAAACCCGGCCCATTACACGGTCTGGAATGTCGGCAACAAGGAAGGCGAGGACCTGGCCTATGAGGCGCTGAACAGCCCGGCATCATGGTCGGACAAACTGGTCAGGCAGATGTGGGCCGTTCGAGGATTTCCGAACGACGCCATCGTGGTGCATGTCGGCCGCATCGTCGATGTGAAGCCGCGCGAGGCCGAGGGGCTGGCCCAGATCAGGATCAGGGCCGAAACAATCGCCGCCGCGCGGAACTTCACGCCGCTCGGCGAATATACGGACCGGGACCAGCAGCGCCGACATCCCGGCGATCTGGGTTGCCAGTACGCGGCTTCCCTGGTCGGCAAGAAAATCAAGGGCTGGTTGGTTGGCTGACCTGGCCGCTTATGTCCAACGCACGGCCGGATTGCCGTGGGCATGGGGCCGGCAGGACTGCACGATCTGGGTTGCCGACTGGTGCATCGAGCGGTGGGGCGCCGATCCGGCGGAGCGGTTCCGGGGCCGCTACCGCAGCGAGACGGAGGCCATGTTGCTGACCGCGTCTGGATTGCTCGAAACGGTGGCGCCGGAGATCAGACTGCGCCGCAAGGCAGCCCCAGCCGAGGGCGATATCGGCGTGATCGAGTTTCGCGGCCGGGAGGTCTCGGCCATCTGGTCCGGCAGCCACTGGCTATTCCGGACCCCGCGCGGCATCGCAATGGCGCTCGGCAAGGTAATCGCAATCTGGGGTGACTGAATGCCGGCGGTAGGATCCTGGCTCGTAGCTGTGTGGACCGGCGCGAGCGCGGCCGGCGCCGTTGGCGCGGCGCTTCTGAAAACGGCCGTCGCGCTGACGGTCAATGCAGCAATCTCCAAGGTTAAGGCCCCGAAAGGGCCGCGTCCGCAGGAGCTGCAGACGGAATTGCGGTCCAGCAATGCGCAGCGTATCCGGCATCTCGGCCGGGTCCGCACCAGCGGTGCGACGATGTTCTGGGAATGGGCTCATGTCGGCGGTGAGCGGCGGCTGTTCAAGCTGCTGGCCGTCGCCGAGGGCGGCATGAACGCCGTCCTGCAGTGGTATCTGGACGGCGAGCCGGTCGAGGTCGATGTCAATGGCTACGTCACCACCGAGCCATGGGATAAGGGCAATATTCGCCTGCGGTGGCGAAAGGGCATCCCGGGCGACCAGTGGGACGGTGGGGATTGGGCCGATCTCCGTACCGCGTTTCCCAACCATTGGACCGTCGATCATCGACTTCGTGGCGTCGGCACCATCCTGGCGACTTTCGATGCGGTCGACAGCGACGATATAGCCGATGTCTACTCGGGCGGTGAGCCAGAGGTTTCCGCGCTGATCGACGGCGCGACAGCCTATTGGGCCGTGGACGGTGCCGGGATCGTCGGTCGCAACCCTGCGGTCCATCTCTCGGACATCGTGGCCAATACCGGCTATGGCGCGCTTGCCGCAGCCGATATCGATCTGACGCGGCTTGCGACCGCCCGGGCGGATTGCAATGGCACCGAACCGACGGCGGGCGGCACGAGACCGCGCTACCAGTCCGGAATCAGCTATGCGCTTTCCGACGCAATCAAGGACACCGCCCAGAAGCTGCTGGATGCGATGGGCGGCCGGGCCTGGATTTCGCCGGAGGGCAAGCTGGCGGTCGAAGCGGGAATGTGGCGCGCGCCGACGGTGACCGTCGAGGAGCGACATATCGTCGAGATGGAATACGGGGCTGGGACCGAGCGCATCAATCGCGTGACCACCCTGGTCCCGACATATGTGGCGCCACAGGTCCACTGGCAGGAGAACCCGGCCGATCCGGTGGATGACGCAGGGGCGATTGCGCTTTGGGGCGAGGGGCAGCCGAAAGGCGTGGATCTGCTGGCGGTGCAGCACCACGGGCAGGCCGCGCATCTCTGCAAGCAGATGCTGGCGCGCATGAACCCCCGGCGGCGGATGACCATCAAGCTGCGCGCCTTCGGGTTGCGGCTGGTCGGAGAACCCCGGGTCGCGGTGAACATTCCCCGCCTTGGACTGGTCGCGACGCCGTTCTGGGTGGACAGCCTGAACTTCGACGGGACCAATACCACGGTCGAGCTGATCGAGGCGGCGCCTGCGTCTTTCGACTGGACGGCAGCCGAAGAGGGGGAGCCGCCGGCCCTAGCCGAAAAGGTCAACCGCGGCGAAGCGGCTCTGGGGACCACCATCGACAGCGTCGCCGTGGTGCGAACGGAGGGCGACCCTTTCATCCGGATCGCTGGCACCTTCACGGCCAGTCCGGGCTTGATCCCCTTCGGTCAGTACAAGCGGAGCGATCAATCTGGACCATGGACGGATATGATCCGGGAAGAGGTGGTCAGCGGTTATTCGTTCCGCACCTCACCCTTAGGTGACCGGGTTGAATATGACGTGCGGACATTCATCGTAGTCGGCTTTTCCTTGCATGGGGTTCCTCGGCCTCGCTCTCCCTACACGACAGTCGGCGGCATCGAGGTGTTTGCGAATACTACCGCGCCGGACGAGCCGATGATCCTCTCAAAGAGCGGCACGGTGGGCGGAACGCTCGCGGTCACCTTCCAGCCGGACCTGGGCGCCAATTATTTCCGCACCGGCCTGTACGGTGCGGAGGCAGGTGCCGCATTCACAACGGCCGTCTTGGTCAAGTGGAATTACGACACGTCTTCGGACGTGACGATGACCGCGCCCATCCCCGTGACGGGCGCGCGCTTCTGGCTGCGTTCCGAGAATAGGTCCGCAGTCCAATCCGACCCGGTCGAGGTCGGCAGCTACCCTGCCTGAACATAGGTGAAAAATGGTCACGACGACTAAAACGCCGGGTGCGATTTACCCGAATGGATCGGCTGTCGCGAAAGACGATGTGCGCCTGTGGATGAGCGAGGTCGTTGCGCAGGTGAATGCAGAACTGCGTGCGGCACTCACGGACGGAGGCCGGGCCTTCGTCGGCCGGGCCGAGGCAGTCGCCGCTGGGCAGGAAGCCCTGCCGGCGTATGTCGGGTTGGTCTTCACCCGCGAGGGCACTGCCCTGGTCATGCGCGGGCCGTCCATGAGCAGCGACGACCCGCTATTCGCCACCTGGCCGCACTGGGGCGTTATCGCTCGGCTCAATCCCGGCGTCGCGATGCGCGATGCCGGGGTAATGACGCTGGCCAATGTCGCGGGCACCGGCGATGCGATCACGGCCGACCTGCCGGCTGCAGCCAGGGAGAATGGCGTCACGGCCACCTCCGGCACCTCGATCATCGAGATCATCCCGATCGCCTCGAATACGGGCGCGACCGAGCCCACTCTTTCGATTGACGGCGGCGCGGCGGCGGTCATCAAGTCTGAGACGGGCGCAGTATTGGCTGCCGGTCAACTAGTGGCCGGGCGCTCCTATCTCCTGCGTCGTCGCGGCGGCGCCTGGCGCATTGTCAGCGGTGGCGTCGCGTTGGCTGATCTGGACGGCGAAGCCGCAGCTCGCGCAGCGGACGTGCTGGCCCTGACGGCAGGCATCGCCGACGTGGCGAATCAACTGGAGGCTCCGAATGAGAGCGTCGAGCAAGATGCTGTCAACTGGTGGGTCTGGGATGTTCTCGGCCGGGCTCTGATGGGATGGTCGGGGACGGGCCTGCGGGCGGTGCTCGACGACTGGACCATCGAAAACGCCGCGCCGCGCATCCTCGGCGGCGACGTGGATGTGGTTCAACAGACCTCCGAAACCCTCGACGGTCGGGTGCTGGAGCGCGATGCAGCCGGCAATGCCATCTGGCTGTGGCGCAACGGCGACAAGGGCGGACTCGATGCCATCATGGCACAGGCCTTCTGGGATCGTGGCCGCATTGCCATGGACATCGAGGGCGGCCTGCTCTCGACCACGGCCATCCAGCTTTGCGGCGTCAACGGCCAATCACTCACGGTCGGCGGAGATTACCTGGCGGGGCTGACCCGGGCCGCTCTGGAAGCCTTCATGGGGGATGGCTGCCTGCAGCTGTCTGGCACGCTGTTCGGCGACAACGTGCCGATTGTCGACACGCTCGGACCGCGTTCCAAGGGCTATAACCCATCCGTGCCGGCGACGGGGACGGAGCGGGCCCGACCCGGGGCGGCATCCGCCGGCATGGCCTTCCCGACCTTCGCAATCCTCAATGCGCATCGTCGCGACCTCGGTCTGCCCATGGTTCCGATCCTGACCTCGTGCCACGGCATTCCGGGCATCCTCATCGAGGACATGGACGACGACGAGGCGACCGGGTCAGGGGCCACTACCGTCTGGAACAACTTCAGCTTCTGGAACGCCCAGGCGAAGGCGGTTGCGGATGCTGCCGGCAAGGACATTCTGCCGGGATGGCACCTTTGGGACCATGGCACCTCGGCCAAGTCGTCGCCCCGTGGCGGCTACCTTGGCAAATGGTGGGCGTTGCAGGCGGACAGCATTGCCTATTGGCGTTCGCAAGGGTTGCAGCCGCCACGCTACTGCATGACGCAACCGAGCGGCGACGCCAACACCACCAATGACGGCGCGACGGGCTGGTCCGTCTGCGACGACATCCTCGATATCGTCGAGCAGGGCGGTGCGGTCCTCGGCACCTGCCAGCACTGGTACGAGATCGCCGACAACAACGTGCATCCGGATGCGGTTGGCACCGCCCTGGCCTCCGAGACCTGCGCCTGGGCCATGGCCGAGGTCGAGGCGGGGCGGGCATGGTCGATCCTGCGACCCCGGGTGCTATCGAATGCCGGCGGCGCGTTGACGGTGCGTTTCGACAGCCTGCGCGAGGACGAGGTGCTGGAGATCGAGGGCGCGGCCAAATATGGCGGTGCCGGGATCGACGCGCATCTGGGCTTCGAGCTGACCGGCGGTGCGGTCACCGGCGTCACCGTGCGCGGCCATGTCGTGGTGTTGCAATACACCGGCGCGCCGACCGCGCTGCGCTATGCCATGCAGGTCCAGGACGTCACCGGCATCCCGGGCAACCGCTACACCGCACATCGCGGCCTGCTGCGCACCAGCCTGCAGAAGCCCTCGAAGATCCTGCCTGGCCGCATGCTTCAGCGCGCGGTCCCTTCCTTCACCCTCTCGCTCGGAGCTTGATCCATGCGCTTGAAACTCGACTTCGCAGCTCAGGACGGCACGCATTTCGGGGATGTTAAGATCCTCGATGAGATGCTTGCCGCGATCCCAAATCCGGTCGATTACTGGGATGCTACCGCCGCAAGCGTGACGACCACCGGCGGCAGGGTATCGGCCTGGACCGGGAAGCTAGGGCGGCAGTTCGTTCAGACCACCGCAGCCCGCCGCCCGGTTTTCACCGGCAACGGGCTGCGCATGGCCAATTCGGACGGCAACACAGCGGAGGCGATTTTTACACTGGCCGGCGCGCAGATCGGCGAGCAGACGGCGCTGACCATCGCGACCAGGGTACGGATCGCCGCGCCGGCCTTGGATGTCGACGGTCAGTATCTCTGGGCAGGTTCATCCCCGATCCTGCGGGTCATGTATCGCGACTCAGGCAACAACTACATCCGCAGCCAGATCCTCAGCTCTGCGAACTCCAACATCGATGTCGATATTCCCGAGGCTCAGGCTGACATTGGCGTGATCATGGTGGCCAACGGCACCAGCTTCTCCATGCATGTCGCCGGCTTCGGCACGGGGTCATTCGAGGCAGCGGCCAATGCGAGCTTTTCCAACCTGTTCCTGGGATCGGCGACGGGTGTCACGCCCACCCTTGTCGGCTGGCAAAAGCGGTTCGGGGTGTGGCGACACGTCCCTACTGCGGATGAGCTCGCAACCTTGCTGAAATGGGTGGCATGACTGCTTGTCTACGGTTCAGTGCTGCCGGAAAGCGTGAGCTTTGCCCGCACGCTCCAACGCTATGCAGCCGCGGCATTCCGACTGCTCAGACAGCTTCGGGATGAACCAGGCACCGCATGTCACGCATTCCTTGGTTCCAGCCGGAGGATCATAATCGCACTCTTCGGGATCGAGAATTCCGTCATCATAATCGTATAGGTACTGCATTTCAGGCCCCCTGCTTGGCGAGCTTCTTACGGGTGCGGGCGAGGGTTTCTTCGGCATCGCGCCGGACGAGCGGTTCCTTGCTTTTCTCTTCGGCCCACTTGAGGGCGCCGGAGAAGCGGGCCGGACTGGATGCGATCCATCTCGCTGGGTCCGAAATGAACCCGGTGCCGACCAAGGCCTTTTTCACGGCGTCGCCATCCAGTTCGCCCCAGCTGGTGTGGTTCGGCATCTTCTGCCGTTCCGGCATCCAGTCTGCGGCAACGGCCTCGATGACGGTCGGTGCTCGGCCTGTGAAGGCCCGTAAGTGCGCGGCGATGTGCTCATAGGCCGGGTGGTTGCGCCTGGTCACGATACAGATGTCTTGTTCGGGAGTGGCGACATAGCCCAGGACATGAAAGGCCGAGCTGTCGAGGCCGATGATTTTCTTCGCGCTCTTGAACAGGGAGAGTTGCTCCCGGAAGGGCAGCTTTTCGGGGAAGATCGGCGTATAGCCTTGGGCGATCAGATTCTCCTCGAGCAGCGGCTCGTCGATGATGCCGCCCTTCCCATTGAACCGCGTCCGCGAGATGTAGATTTTTTCCACTTTTCTGGGCTCTACATCCTGCATCGCGCGCTGGACGAATGCACGGAATTCGGGCGTGCCTGCAGAGATGTTACCGATCCCGAACCCCTGACCGGCAACGAGCAGGCCCTCAACCTCGGTTGGCTCGCGCAGGATCTGAACCTTCGAATTCGGAAGGAACAGGTCCAGGATATCGGCCTGATAGGTTGCGAAATCCTTCAGCTTGCCGTGGCGCGGTGTGAACAGGACGCTGTCGATGCCTTCCTGTTCAGCCGCCCAGAGGCGCGAAACGGTCTCGACCAGGAAATGGCCGAAGTGACCGAAATAGATGCCGCCCCAGAGGTGCTTACCGGACAGACGATGCTCAGCCTCAGGCGGTTCGGCGATCGGCAGGGTGACCCTGATTCCCTCCCGCCAAGTGGCGGCCTCTGGAATGTCACCACCGGCCCAAACGCCCGGTGCGTCATCCATGTCCTCCGCCGGGCACACTGTTGCGCCTTGCAAATGCAGGACTTCGCGTGACCAACCGGTCTCGGGTAGAGGCTCATCAATCATATCAGCTGCTTCAAGGGACGGGGTGGAGACGTGGGGCAAATGTAGACCGTCCTGGTTAATACCGCCACCCCGGCAATCGACTGCAATTTACGGAGAGACGATGGACACCCCACCCGAGCCCGGCTTGATCGAGGCCATGAACAAGTTGTTCGGCGGCGCAGCGACAACGCTGCTGGCCGCATTTTCCGGACGGCTCATGTATCATGCCGGCGAGGTCCGGGCAAAGCGGCGGCCGATCTGGTCCCGCGATTTGGCCTGGGAATTGCCGACTTGCATAGGAATGGCAATGGTTGGCGACGGATTGGCCGATTATCTCGCACTCACTGACACGCAATCAGTGGCCTTGGTTGCGGTCCTGTCCTATCTCGGCCCTCGAGGCGCGGGGGCGGTACTCGAACGCTGGGCAGACCGACGCCGCTGATCAGTCCTCGACGGTGATCCTCAGTTCCTTCGACACCAGATCGTCCAGCGCCGCAAGATGACGGTGTCGAGAAAAGACGAGGCCCGCCAGTTTTCTGGCGGGGCCCCAAGGGTTGCGGCACTAAGGGCCGCAGGTAACATCGCACTGGTAACGGTCACGTAATTAAACTCTGAACGTCAGATGGAAATAGGCAAATTTGCCCAGCATCTGCCCATTGGTGCGACAGGCATTTGGATTGGGATGTTCGTTGAACGTTCGCGGAACTCATCTAAACCGTTGCGTTCAATATTGGGGTAAACAGAGACCGTACCCGGAACAATTCGATAGTAGCTCCCATACCGTTCCGCGTCGCGTGGGAACGGTATTCGCGGCCGTGTGCTGCTCTTCTCAACCCAACGCACCCACCCAAAGGGCGCCATCATCATGAGGTAGACCTATGCCCGGAAATCGGTTCAGCCCTTATTCGCTCGGCGCGAACGCGTCAGCGATCGGCTCTTATGCCATCACACCCAGCGATGGCGACGACCTGCCCGAGGTCATCCGCGCCGTGACCCTTGGTGGGTCCGGCACGCTGGCCTGGCGCGGTCTCGATGGCCAGACCTATGAGACGGCCGCTCTGCCGGCCGGCACCTATGCGGTGAGCGCGGATCGGATCCTGGCCACCGGCACGACGGCCACCGACATCACGGGGTGGGTCTGATGTTCATCGGTCTGGCGCTTGGTCTGGGCCTGCTGCCGGGATCCGCAACTACGACCGGCCCCTCGCCGCTGCCCACGCTCACCGTCACGAACGGCATCATCACGCCGTTCTCGCGCGGCGGCGTAAATTACATCGAGGTGCTGTGGCAGCGATCGGGGTCGTTCACATTGACCCATGCCGTCACCGGCAACCTGGCTCTTGCTGCGGGCGGGGCCAACGGCGGTCTGAGCACCTCGGGCTGGGTGCCGGCAGGCGGCGGCGCCGGGCAGCTGATCGAGCAGACCGGGAAGCTGTTTGCGGCGGGGAACTATTCAATGTCGATCGGTGCTGGCGCACCCCGCGCCAATAAGACTGGCGGAGCCGCATCAAACGGCAGCCCGTCGCAACTCGTCTGCCCCAACGAAACGCTCGACGCGCTTGGAGGCGGCAAGGGCGGGCAGTCCGGCAGCGTAGATGGTGAAAACGGCGGAAACGGCGGGGGGGCGGCTGCGGCCGGATCAACCATGGGCTTGCCGGGGTCCGGGGCGACGGGTGGCTTTCCCGGCGGTGCCGCAAATGCCAGCACCGATGTGCAGCAACGCTCTGCTGGCGGTGGTGGCGGCGCAGATGGCGCGGGCGGGGATGGAACGCCGTCTCTTGGCGGGCCGGGTGGGCCCGGGAGGCTCCTTGGCTGGATTGCAAACCCCGTGGAGGTTTGTCGAGGGGGCAAAGGCCATCGGACTGTGACGCCCGTATCCTCGCCCGACGAGACGTGGGGCAGCGGTTCCGGTGGCTGCTACTACGGGGCGGACGAGCAATACGCGGGCGCGGGCGGGAATGGGTTCGGCATCCTCGTGGTGCGCGCCGATCAGGTGCAGGTGGTGACGGCATGATCTACGTCGCGAAAATCGAGAATGGCTTGGTTGCCCAGGTGACAGTCGAAGCTGATGGCTTGGCCGCGCCTGAAGGTTGGGCCGTGGTCGGTCCGGAAAATGCAGTTGGTATCGGCTGGAGTTATGCGGATGGGCAGTTCATCCCGCCGCCGCCGATGGATGAGGAGGGGTCCGAAGCCTCGGGCACTCACTAACCAAATCACTCGTTACCGGTCGAAAACCGAGAAATCGGCCATTCGGTTCCGCCAATGGCCTGTACTTTGTCAGGTATCGACCAGTCAGCAGCTGCCCCGCCTCGCGCGGGGCTTTTCATTGGAGAGACCATGTACCCAGCTGGGTTCAAGGGCCGTGCGCAGCGGCTCACCGATATCGACGTGGCCCGCGTCGGCCGGATTATCGGTGTGGGCGAGGATGAGATCCGCGCCGTGATCGAGGTCGAGACCTCGGGCGGCGGCTTCGACAGCCAGGGCCGGCCGAAGATGCTCTTCGAGCCGCATGTCTTCTGGCGCGAGCTCGGGCCGGGCCAGAAACGCACCGCAGCCGAGGCCTCTGGCCTCGCCTATCAGCGGTGGGGCAGCGCACCTTATCCCAAGGATAGCTACCCGCGCCTGGCGCTGGCCATCAAGATCGATGCCAATGCCGCGCTGCGCTCGGCCAGCTGGGGCCTTGGCCAGATCATGGGCTTCAACCACCGCGCCGCCGGCTACGCCACGCCGGGCGATATGGTCGAGGCCTTCTGCGCCAGCGAGGCGGCCGGCCTCGAAGCGATGATCAGCTTCATCATCAGCGAGGGGCTGGACGATGAGCTGCGGCGCCACGACTGGGCCGCTTTCGCCCGCGGCTACAACGGCGCCGGTTACGTGACCCATGGCTATCACACCAAGCTCAAGGCGGCGTTCAAGCGCTGGCAGGCCATCCCGGATGCCTTTGCGCCAGCCTGCCCGAAGATCGGCCTCGGCTCGCGCGGCGCGGCCGTGCGCGCGGCACAGGAGCGCCTGACCACGCTCGGCTTCGATGCCAAGGGCATCGACGCGATCTTCGGCGCCAATACCTACGCCGCCGTCCGCGCATTCCAGAAATCCGCCGGCCTCGTCCAGGACGGCATCATTGGCCCCAAGACCTGGGCCGCACTTACCAAGGAGACCTGACCTATGAATTCCGTTTTCGTTCGCATGGCAATCTATGTCCTGTCGCCGCTGCTCACCATGCTGGCCGGCCTGCTGGGCGGCTGGGGTGTCACCTATGACGCCGCCACGCATATGCTGTCGATCAATGTCGAGGCAGTGATCGGCACCGCAGTTGCGGCCGCTGGCCTCTCCGGTGCGATCTTTGCGAGGTGGGGGGTGCGGTAGCACTCAACAGGGCGTTTGAGTTGGCCGGGGGCACTGGCCGGCCAACCATCGTCACCGCGTTACTGGATAAGGGTCGAGTATGCCCTGATACCGGCGCTCGGGGAACTTGACTTTTCAGTCAAGAATCTCGGACGTAGACGCCGGCGGCCGTCAGCGCGGCGATGAAATCCGCCCGGGCCTGTTCGGGATCGGCGGCCCCGCTTTCGAGGCCGAGACAGGCCAGCGCGGCTATCTGATATTCAGGGTCGCCCTGGTCGCAATGCGCCAGCAGGGCCTCGCCCATCCCGCGCGCATTGTTCACCGTGCGGAACCTGCCGATGCCTTCCTCGAAGGTGACTGGCCTGATCGTTTTCGCACTCGGCATCTGGCCACCTCGCATTGCTGACCCCTCGCAACCCGCCGGTCGCGGAATTGTTCCGCTAGCCCCCGTCCCGGTTCGCCCGGGCGGGGGCCTCATTGCGTTTCTGGGCTTGCGAAATCGCACCGCCGCCGCATTCTGCTCGCATGTGCAACCTCTACAAGACCCGCACCACAGCAGACGAGGTGCGCCGGACCTTCCCGGCCCGGGACCGCACTGGCAACGCTGCATGGCAGGAAGACGTGTATCCCGACCGCCTTGCGCCCATCATCCGGCACGGCGAAGACGGCCCCGAGATTGCCCAGGCGCGATGGGGCATGCCGACGCCTCCTCAATACCTGCCCGCATCTGGTCGCGACAGCGGCGTGACGAACATTCGCAACGTCGGATCACCGCACTGGCGCCGATGGCTCGGCCCCGAGAACCGCTGCCTTGTGCCGGTGGTGCGTTTCAGCGAGCCCGGCGCTGACCGCAAGCCGGTCTGGTTCGAGCCGGCCGACCGCGAGCCGATCATGTTCGCAGGCATCCAAACGCGAGGCTGGACGAGCATTCGCAAGGTCAAGGACGGGGCCACGACCGACGACCTGTTCGGCTTCCTAACCTGCCAGCCCAATGCCGAGGTCGGCGCGGTCCACCCCAAGGCCATGCCGGTGATCTTGCGGACGCCGGGCGAGTGGGAGGCCTGGTTGTCCGCGCCCTGGGATATCGCCAAGCATCTGCAGCGGCCGCTGCCCGACGGCACGCTTCAGCTGTTGACCTGACCGCGTGCCGTGACGGCGTTGTGATGGGGGCCATCTAGACTTATTTGTTCTTGATGTGTTCTCATTGGGCGAGATGGAATCAGCCCCGGGAGGCCGAAGATGCAGCTGCTAGGAAACGTACTGGCCGTTGAGCCGGAAATGCCGATTGAAGCCCATGTGCGCCGGTTCTTGGACTACCGGTTCGATGGTCATGCAATCGTTGATCTGATCGCGCAGGACGAGGCTGAGGTCCACTGGATTGCCACGATACATGCGCCAGGTGCGGGGCAGGCCGAGGTCACGCTGCGCGCAGAGTTGATCGAGGACGATCAGTTCCTCGCTTTCGATCTGATCGACGGCAGCGGCGCTCGCTGACGCCGAGACGCCAGCGCTATGAAACTGCGGGTGATTCGCGATTGGGAACGCCGCTGGCGCTTCCGGCCGGTGCGCGCCATCGGCGGCTATGTGATCG